>CAZEFV010000072.1:0-3773 GCA_964511595.1 uncultured Candidatus Peribacteria bacterium | reverse complement strand
GTAGATATCAGTGTAATCCATGAAGCCATCGAACTTCTACAGAATGCAAGTCGAATAGAGAGGAGTGTGATGAGAAGCCATTAACGGCTCAATGGTGCCAGATATTACGAGAAAATAGATATAAAAATCTGTGGAATGATGCTGGAGTAAAAATTGGAGGGCCAAATAGTACCGATTATTCTAGCAACTGTTCTAATATGAGTAAGTGTGCTTATAGATGTCCAGGAAATCAGGCATATGATACGGCAAGTAAAACATGTGACTGTCCATCATGAACATCACGAAATGGTGAGTCTTGTGAATCAATTCCTAAGTGTGCTTGTATAGATCTAGGGATAAATGGTGCAAGTTGTGTAAATGCAGGTAAGGAGTGATGAGTTTTTCGTGATCCATCTAAGGGAAAAGGATCAAGTAATGAATGTCGGCGAGAGTGTAGTGATGGTTCCATTCCTATACAGGAAGATGGTCGTCGAAAATGTACATCAGACTATTCGTATTGCTCTCCTCTTAAAGAGGGTCAAGAACGAGTAAAAAATACTTATACCATTCCAGCAAATAGCACAGCGAATCCGCCTAAATATTGTAGTAACTCTGAATGTACTCCATTTATTTCAGAAGATAAACGCGGTAATATATATTTTCAAGGTAATAGTGGATACCCATGTATATATCAATGTAAATCAGGATATTTTCGGGATGAAGATTATAAAATATGTGTTGGTTCTACTATAACACTTTCATGTCCTCCACGCGGAGAGGGAGAGATATATAATAGTGATACATTAACACAGGTAACCTACACACGAAATACAGGTACACAAGAACGATCTCTATCAGGAAAGGTCCCTTCTACTTGGATAAAAAAGTGAACAATGCCAGTAACAACGAGTAAAGATAAGCCAGCACCTTTACAAAAAGGAGATGGAGAAAATAATATTTGTGTACGGAAATGTGATACCGATAACGGATACTTCGCAGAAGGTGGTGTCTGTAAAAAAGTAAGTGTAAAATTTCAATGTGGAACAGCACCAGAGAATGCGGTGCGAGTCTCAGATACCAAGAGTTTTGTTTATCAGAAAAAGCCTAATGGAAAATTTGAATACAATGCAAGCTCTTCATCAGCAACTCCACAGATAAACATAGGTACAAATGGTACACAGGTGGGTATGAAATACGATCCATTAGGGACGCCAAATACTGCGGCGGTATCAGATACTAATCCACTAACTCCACCAGATGGTATCTGCCCATGGAAGTGTAAAGCTAAAAATATGAAAAAAAATACTGCAGGGACCGCGTGCGAAGAGGTTTGTCCAGCAGGAAGTGAATATATAGAGGGAAGTATACCTCCGTCATGATATTCATCAATTCGATGATCATGAGGACCATGGCATAAACAGACATGAGGAGATATTTATGTGTTAGGTAAAAATCGTTGTCAGTGGGTAATTCAGGATAGAAATATAGATGCCTCTTTAGGGTCTACCTTTACTGTGACGCTAGCAAAACCACTAAATATTTCTTGGAATAATGCAGGTTACATAGGAATGCAAGGAGCAACAACCTGTCCTGTAGGATATCATGTGCCAACAAAAAATGAATGGAAAAACTTATTTGATACGATTCGATGAGAAGCAATATCTCCATCAAAAATTGTATTGGATGCTATTAGTGAAGGAGTGTTAGAGATATGTGATTCTCCAACTTGTACAAATGTAGGGAAGCCATTACAAGCACTATTATTGCCTTGAGGTAAAGATGTAAATGCTAGTTGGACAGGGCTGCCATACAAAACATCTTGAGGAGATACTTGGTCTATCGTAGTTCATGATCGGAGTACGGCCCTTAATAAACCTTACATAGAGTATTCTATTGGATGAGGTAATAATAAACCACTTCGTTGCTTCAAAAACCTCTAACTCACATTAAAAACAATACCACGAAAAGACCGCAATTGCGGTCTTTTCGTTTCTGAGTATACCTCTTGTTTAAAATTCAAAACCATGAGAAATATCTTGTTTATTGTGACAAGAGATTAAAAAAACTGACTAGCAAAGAGTAGTCAGCTTTTTGTATTTTTTTCTTTATCTATCCTTTTATTAAATTCTCATAAGATTTATTTAATAAGTCTTTGTGAGCCTCGTCTCCAAAAAGATTCCAAAAGTTACGTTTCAGATCAATATCTTCCCAAATCTCTTTTAGAGTTGTCTTATCAGTAGTTTTCAGCTTATCGAGATCAGATCAAGTAATGGTAGGATTACCTTTTTTCTGTAGTACAGTAAGCCAATCTTCAAAGAGTTTTACCCAGTTAGGATCATTAAAGATAGTTCTCGGATTCTTCGAATCATTCAAATATTCCTTTGATGAAGTAATAAAGGTTTGAATGTTTTTAGTCGGATCGTTGATAATTTTTCTAAGATCATAGACTTCTTTATCACTCAGCATCGTACTAGCTCAGAAGTAATTATCCAATGTTGTTCTGGATTCTTGACTCCAGTCATTTAACATTACATTAGGATCTATTTTCTTCTTAGTAAGATCTATAATACCCGTTCCCTTATCATTTTTAAAGAGGTTTGTACCTCATAGTTTGCCATTTCATAGAGGAATAATAGGTAGCTCTCAGAGCTGTTTCCCGATAAATCCATTACTATCGCCACTTCCCATCATAAATTTAGAAAACTTATCAATCCAGTTATTTTTTCCTCATATTTGACTAGTAATGGCTAATCTTAGAATAAACCGCATAAAAATGATCGTCAAAAGAGTGAGCATGAGATCTCCAAAAGTTTTCGTGATTCATTTAAATGTCATAGAGAAAGTAGAGTTTACAAACGACGTATCATAACAGGAATCTGGGGAAGAGTTCTTATCTGGGCAAGGGACAGAACGCACAAATGAGCCTTGGACTACTTCGATAGCCTGACTACTCCTCTGTACGACACTCTGCATCAATGTAGAAAAAATTAACATCGCTGAAATTGCCAGCGTAATAAAAACGGGTTTAAAAATCAGAAACAAAATACTGGAGACTCCAATTCATTTATCCTCGATTGACGACGTGAGTTTGTCTAAGAATTTAAGATCAGCTTTATTTCCTACATGTTTAAAACAAAACAAAAGGAGTAAAATAGGAGATAAAGGGATAAATATCCATAGATATAAGATTCTCATAAATGCAATGATGCATAGGAGAATCATTGCAATAGCATAGAGCGCAATTCCTGCACCATTGATGAGAGTGGTAGCGATGAGAGTTGTTGGGTCCTTTACAGTAAAATTTATCGTTTGTGGAGCCAATGAATCCAAAATATTTATTCAAATATAAATCAGCGGTCCTGCCAGAGATTGAGCATTGGGCATAAAAAGATCAAGAACTTGTGCATCACTAATTTCATCTTCCGTCTTGATGGCGTCAACTTTTAAAAGAGTTTTAGTTTTTGTGATCGTTTCGTGGAAAAGGTCAATATTAAAAGGAGATAAATATCCATTTTTATCCTGAGACGCGCTGTTCATTTGTCTAAACATTGCTCTTAGTGTATCTCTTGGTGTAGAAATCGTTTTTTGTAACTGAGGGTTTGCTGATACAATCTGTGATGAAAGTGTACCTACAGCAGCAGTACAAATTGTGGAGAGATCTAGAAGGAGAGAGCTGAGAAACCAACTTGATTGAATTGCTATTCCAGCGACTAATATTTTTAGGAGAGAGTCCTTGATAAGTGAGGCGGGATCTTTTTGAGAAAAGATCGTCTGAATAATCATATAGATAAATA
>CAZEFV010000071.1:0-4757 GCA_964511595.1 uncultured Candidatus Peribacteria bacterium | reverse complement strand
GTTTTTTGGAAGAGAATAATTTCTTCCATCATGATTCTGATGATTTCTTGATTGTTGAAAGACCTCAAAGATTCAATTGATTGGAGTAACTCAGTAATAAAAAGCTGATATTCGGTTGTGGTGAGCTCGTGCAATAACATTGCATTGTACGTCATGCGGCGAATGATCATCCTTAAAACATATCCAGCTCCAACATTTGATGGGATGAGTCCATCATTGATAACCATAAATGCAGTCCTAGCGTGATCTGCAATAACTCTTTCCCTTTGATTAATATTATTGTTGTTGGAAGTTGGGCTCGAGTTAGATGATTGTAAATGTTTTCTGATAATGGTAAATAATGGCTGAAAAAGGTCTGTTTCGTAGACAGAGGAGACTTCTTGGAGTACACTACACATCCTCTCGAACCCCATTCCTGTATCTACATTTTGTTGAGAAAGTTTTGTGAGAGTCCCCTTTTCGTCTCTATAATATTCCATAAATACGTTATTTCGTATTTCCATCCGATTTTTTTCATCATTTTGTACATTACTTCCTTCTGGTGGAAACTCTGATTCCCCTACTCGATAGAAAATCTCTGTATCAGGTCCACAAGGTCCTACAGGACCAGGGCTTCGTCGATTATCTTTTGCTCAAAGATAAGAAATGCTAGA
Source organism: uncultured Candidatus Peribacteria bacterium (assembly GCA_964511595.1). Taxonomy (GTDB): domain Bacteria; phylum Patescibacteriota; class Gracilibacteria; order Absconditabacterales; family Absconditicoccaceae; genus UBA3291. The sequence continues at coordinate 4,104 of CAZEFV010000071.1, read as the reverse complement.
ATGATCTATTCCAGTCTCTTTTCGATAAGATGCTGTTTCCTCATCTCTTGGAGCATTTTCATCTCCTACAAAAACTGTTACAGCGAGTTTGCGAGGATCAAAGTTGAGAACTTTTGTCAGAAACTCTCGAGATCGCATTACAGCTTCTTTTTTGAAATAATCTCAGAGAGATCGATTCCCCATCATTTCAAAAAAAGTTAGGTGAGAATTGTCTCCTACAGAATCTATATCTACAGTACGGATACATTTTTGGATATTGAAAAGTCTTTTCCCAAGTGGATGAGGTTTCCCCATGAGATAAGGAATTAGTGGCTGCATTCCTGCGACATTAAATAATGCTGTAGATTCTTTTTCTGCGATGAGTGAGGATTCTGGGAGATGAATATGATTTTTGCTAGTTCGAAATTCGTTTCGTAGTCTGCGGAGATCAATTGAAGTAATCATGAGGTATGATCATAGGTAAAAAACTGATTTATTTTTCTTTTTATGTTAAAGAATTTTAGCTTGAATTCAAGGGGTTTCTGTTGAATATAATGAATATATCCTTATTATGTGAATATGTGATTTTATACAGGATTTTATCATAAGAGTCATTGGGTTGCTCCTTTGAAGTCATCAGTAACATTTGATGATCTTGCTCTCGAAACTGATCGTTTTGCTTTTTTTGAAGAAGGAAAGTGATATCATTGACTGAAAAGTTTTTTGCAGATAGGAAAAACGTTCATATTTGACAATCATCATCATGCTTTATTTTTTTGGTATCAGCATTTATTGTTGAATCCTCAAAAACTTATCCATGTGGATCAACATTCAGATAGGGCTGATAATCCCTATCCTTTTGATCTCAATTGGCTGAAAACTGATTGTTCAAGTCAAGTTTTTGATTTTGTTCAGGAAAAAACGCATGTGGGAAACTTTATTACTCCTGTCTTAAATTTAGGCTTATTTACAGAATATGTTGAAATCAGAACAGAACAAACATTTATGCAATATTCTTTTGATGATTTGCCTTATGTTTTGGATATTGATTTGGATTTTCGAGCTCCAGAAATGGGCATCACTTTTTCAAAGACGCTCTCTAAACTTCAAAAACTTATAGATGGAGCAAGTCTTGTTACTATTGCTACTTCACCCTACTTTTTGGATCAAAAAATTGCGTTTGCCTTGCTTTCTCAGCTTAAATTATTATAGTATGTGTTATGTTATTGATTGGAGATTTGCATCTTAATTCAAAAATTCAAAATCGTTTGCTCGAAAAATTATGTTCTTTTGTGGCAGATCATCCAGAAGAAAAAAATCTGATTTTTCTTTGAGATTTTGTGTACCATTTTAGTTATGATAGAAAGGCTTTATGAGCGTTTTTTGATCAATGTCTGGAATGGTATAAGGAGGGCAAGCAGCTTTATCTTTTAGCCGGAAATCATGATTGGCTTGGGCAGTATTTTGTTTTTGATGAAGGCAAAAAAGCGTTTGAATTATTTCAAGGAGGGATTAAATTTATTACAAAGCCACAACTTGAGATAATTGATGGTGAAAATATCCTTTTTTTACCTCATATGTTGGACATTGATTTACAAGAATATCCTGGGATTGAAAATATTCAAGATGCATGATATCTTCAGATGATTAAAACAGAAAATAAAAATCTGACTTTTTCTGCGAAATTGAATTTACTTGTACAATATTTTGTCGATCAATACCCTGAAAATTTGACAATTATTCATCATTATTATTTTGATGGAGTCGTTTTTCCCGGACAAAAATCGAAATTTTCTTTTAAAGATATAGCCTTGGATAATAAATGGCTTAAGATACAAGATATTAGATTTATATCAGGGCATTTACATCAGGCATTTTGTTATGGAAATTATCTCTGTACGGGGAATGTTTGGGCAAGTTCTCCTTTGGAAGAAAATCAATTGAAAGCATTTTGGAAATTGGGGAAAAATACTTTAGATTGCTATGAAACAGGTATAAACACTTACGTTTCAGCTGATTTCTCTCAGCTGGGTGGAGTGATGACGCTTGAAAAAATTCAGACTTTTCATCGCTGATTAGAAGAAAAATTTTCTCTCAACTGTCAGAGTTTTTGTGATATTCCTACTTCTTTTCATTTTCTTTCCGATTTTGATCTCAAAAATACAACACTGTTTTTGAAAGTCTCTGAGCTTAATTATGTGCAAATGGAACAATTTGTCTCATTAGAGCTGCAATCTTTACTTAGTGATTTAAAACTAAAAAAACAACATCTTCCTGTAGAAGACCTCTTAACTCAACTACAACTCCCTGATAAATCTTCTCTTCAAGAGAGTTTTACAGGATGGACGGAATTATTAAAAACTTTACTGAAAAAGAAATATCCTGAAGAATATGAAGAATATGAAGGTATTTTACATGATTTACATTTACTCTAATGACTACAACGACTACTCACTTTATCCAATTGGAAGATGTTAAAAAAACATATGGAGGAATTGATACAGAACCTGTACATGCTCTCAGGGGTATTGATTTGATCATTGATGATGGTGATTTTACTGCTATTATGGGTCCTTCTGGATGTGGAAAATCTACATTGATGAATATAGTAGGGCTGCTCGATGCACCAACGTCTGGAAATTATTTTTTGCGTGGGCATAAAGTTGGTGCGATGACTCAGGATGAGTGGTCGATGATTCGTAGACAGACGATTGGATTTGTTTTTCAGGGATATAATCTTCTCAAGAGAATGCCTGCTCGAGAACAGGTGGCTTTGCCATTAGGATATCTATGAGTATCATCAAAAGAAAAAAAAGATAGAGCGATACAGGCTTTAGAGATTGTTGGGTTGTGAAGTAGAGTTGAAGCTTTACCAAATCAACTTTCAGGTGGGCAACAACAAAGAGTTTGTATTGCACGTGCATTAGTTACTAATCCATGACTCTTGTTGGCGGATGAACCTACAGGCGCTTTGGATTCTAAAACTGGGGAAGAAATATTAAAACTTTTTAAAAAATTAAATGAGGAAGAGAAAAGAACAATCCTCTTGATTACTCATGATGCATATATTGGAGCTAGTGCAAAGAAAATGATTAGGATGAAGGATGGGGAGTTTGTGGAGTAGTTTTATGTTTTGCAACTTCAGTTTTTAATTCGTTGATTCCTCCTTTTAGAAAACTTGAAAGAGATTCAGATTTCTCCCCTTGTTGTTCTGAAATAATCTTTGCAATACGTTTTTTCCCGAAAAGGATCCCACAAAAAAATGCGTTGATGCGTTGTTCTAACTTCATTTTCTAATAAAAGAATCTAAAAATCTGATAAACCTTTTCCGGGTAATTTTGATGACAAAAAGTGGTCCATATATGGTGTTAATGCATTTTCTCATATTTCTTTTGGGATCAGAGAGGAGTCTCCACGCTCGCTCTAATTTTATTTTTCTGATCCAGAGAGGAGCTCTTTTTTGCCCTCCTCCTCGCCAGTCAAAGAGTCCACCTACATTCATCACTATAAGTTGATTTTTTTTGATTTTCTCATAATTTTCGAGAGTCCAGAGTTCCTGTAAAGGAAGTGTTGGAGTAGATCTTCCTTGTAGGAGAATTAAAACTTTTTTTGGGTGTATAGTGATTGCATTTTCTGCTTTTTCTCGATCAAATGGTGAATATCCGTCTTGTGAATAAATAACCTCTATATCCATATTTTCTATGAATTTACAAGCTTTTTGGAGATTCTCTGCCTTTGTCCCATAACAAATAATACCTATTTCTTGATTTCAGTATTCTTTAGCTATTTCTTTGAGGAAAAAAGGGGTGAAGTCGGTTCCGTTGAGATTTGGTAGCTTGGTAGTATGAGAATTAATAAATTTGAACCTGCTGAGATATCGATATAGTAATTGTAATGCCATCCCATCTGGCAACAAGAAATCCCCTTTTAATAACATTTGAGCATATTCTTGTTGGATTTCTGATTTTTTTTTCTTTGTTTCAAAAAGTTGTTGTGCATGAATTTGTGCATAATAGAGAAAATTGATCACACAAAAATGTTGCTTTTCATACACAGAAATAATATCTTTTCCGAGTTGTTTAGCGGTTCAGAGATAACATTTTTGTAATAACTTTTCCATAGATA
>CAZEFV010000070.1:258-4782 GCA_964511595.1 uncultured Candidatus Peribacteria bacterium | reverse complement strand
GGAATTAGAAATCCCTGAAGATTTGGATCAGCCTCGAATTCGAGATCTCCAGCAGGATCTAGAAGTAGAGGAAAACGATCTAGGAATACCTCTAATCCAAAAATTTCCACGATTGGATGCTTTCATTCTCGATGTAGACAGCAAAGGACTGACGAATAGACCTGATTTGACAGGACATTTTGGACTTGCTCGAGAACTAAATGCTATGTATCAGCCAAAATGATTGATCAATTACACCAAGTTGCCAGAAATCAAACAATCTTTTGATATGACAAATATCTTTGATGTTCTCAATGAGACAGAAAAAAAAGGTAAAAAGCAGATTATCTCTCAGACGGACGACCTCAATACGTATATTCTGTTAGAATTAGACAATATCTCTGTCCAAAAGTCAGCTTTTTTTCTCCGTTTACAGGGACTGGATTTAGGGCATGGAGGAGTCAATAACCGAGTAGATTTTGGGAATCTCTTTATGAATATCACAGGACAGCCAGTACATTTTTTCGATGCAGACAAAGTAGAAGGAAATATTATCGTCCGTAACGCAAAAGAGGCAGAAGTATTTGTAGACCTGTTCTGAAAAGAGCATCATCTCCTAGAAAATGACGTCTTGATATGCGATGAAAAGAAAATCCTTTGCCTCTGAGGAGTGATGGGAGGAGAAAATAGCTGAGTGACAGACTCGACCAAAAATATCCTTGTAGAGATCGCTAATTTCAATCCAGTGAAACTCAGAAAAACAGGAGTTCGTCTCTGATTACGTACGGATTCAGAATTACGCAACGAAAAAAATATCAATCCTCTCTTTTCGTTGTATGCTCTGCTCCTCTTCCTCGATGAATTAAAATTTTATCAAAAAGATTTAGGAAATTTTGATCTCGGAGGGGTGAGTCGATTTGCTCACAATGAAGTCTTATCAAAAGGAAAAAAGGCGATTACTGTCGATTGGGAAGTGATGGAAAAAATGATTTTCGGGACTACCTCAACTCCTTTCCCACAAAAAGCTAAAGAAATCCTCAAAGGACTTGGATTTGACCTCCATGCTGAATTTACCGTCACAGCTCCGATCTGGAGAGGAACAGACGATATGCAGATCCCAGAAGATATCACCGAAGAAGTCGCAAGAATTCGATGATATGAACAGATCGAAAGTATCCCTGCCTCTACTCCGTTGGTAAATGAACCGTTCAAATGAACTGTCGCATTACTCAGAGAGACAGAGAGTTTTTTGGTGCAGAATGCAGGAATGACTCAAGTAGAAACCTATCCGCGAATTGCCGAAACTTCATCTTCCGAAAATATCGCTCTTCAAAATCCCGTGAATCCTGAATGTACGGTTCTGAGAGAAAATTTTCTACCTCAATTGCTAGAAATCGCGGTGAAAAACTCAAAATTTTTCGATGAATTTAAAATTTTCGATACGGGAAAAGTTTGGAGCAAGGGAGAAAAAAGTCAAGATTCAGAAAAAGGATTTGTAGAAGAATTAAAAACCGCACTTTTACTCTACAAAAAAGGTATAAAAGATTGGTCAGAAGATGGATTGCTTGAAATGAAAGCGATCCTTGAAAACCTTTTAGCTACGCTCTTCGATCAGAAAAAACATCTCAATTATGAACTCACACAGCACCCAAACTTTCACCCCAAGAAACAAGGAAATCTCCTCTATGAGTGAGAAATTATAGGACAAATTGGTTGCCTTCATCCTCTCACGCTAAAAAAACACAAACTGCCAGAAAATGCAAATGTCGTATTTGCCGAGATACACCAAGATATCATCGACAAACTGAGGCAATCGCAAGGAGAAAAAACCTATCCCTATGAAACGATCCAAGACCAAATTTTGCGAAGAGATTTAAGTTTTATTTTACCCCAAGAGACAGACTTTTCATCTCTTCTTGAAAGTATTAAATCCCTTCCAGAGATCAAAGAAGTACAAGTATTTGACGTTTACCAGTGAGAAAACCTCCCAGTTGGAAAAAAATCTCTTTCCCTCAAATTCAAGCTTGTAGGAGAAGGAAATATGACGAGTGAAGAAATCGGAATAATCATGGATAAAGCTATTCAGGCAGGAAGATCAGCAGGAGCTGAATTAAGAGGGTAGTCAGTTTTTAGTTTTTCCTCTCTTTACCTATGAAACTCATCATCTGACTAGGAAATCCTGGCTCTCAATACACTCATACGCGTCACAATATCGGCGCTACGATGCTAGAGCGTTTTTTGGCATATGAAAATCTCTGAAAACTCAAATATGATGCGAAATTTAATGCAGAAGTCCTAAAAACGGAAAACGCAATCTTTGCTTTCCCTCAGACATTTATGAATCTTTCCGGAAATGCGATCGAAAGCCTCGCCAGATTTTACAAAATCCTACCAGAAAATATCTTGATCCTCCACGATGAGATAGAGCTTCCTCTCGGAAAAATAGCTATAAAAAGCTGATGATGAGCTGCAGGTCATAATGGATTACGTAGTACGATTACCAAACTTGGTACTCCAGACTTTCAGAGATTGAGAATCGGAGTAGGAAAATCAGAAACCATCGGCGTAGCACAGTTTGTCCTCCAGAAATTTAAACCCCATGAATCCGAGGAGTTGAGTGAAAAAGAAGAGGAAATTTTTGGGTATATTGCCGATTTTTTAGGAAAATAAGGATTTTTGAAATCTATGTAAAAATAGGGAAGATTAAATATTTTGAATTTTAATCTCTCGATTAAGATAGTCTCGCAATTGAATTCATAAATTTTCAGCATATTTTCTTGCATAGGAAGTGCTTTTCCCGGTAGTAATAAAGATTCATCATGCATTACATTGGTATTTTTTATTGTATAGATCTATAGCTCATTGAAAAGCTCTAAGGTGTTTTTCTCTTACTATTCGTGTTCAAAATCGACGTTTGCATTGAATAAGCTTTCTTTCCCCATTTTTTTCTACTACTATATCTTTCCCACCATCATTTTGTCCATCGCCGATTCTTGTTTTATATCATTTGTTGTTGAAAGCTCTCTGAATGTATAGCTCAAAAGCTCTCCGACGAGGTTCTTTGGAGTCTGTAGGAGAATAATTTTTTTTATAAAAAAAGGTTCCTTTCTCTCTATTTGTCGATTGATAAAGAGCATCCGAAAGATAAAATTTTACCTTATCGACAACGGCAGCTATGAGGGTAATAATTCAAAGAATAGAAAGAAGAGTCCACATAAAAGAAGGATAAATAATAAAATAGTAGTTATAAATATATGAATTATTATAGTGCAAAATATTAGAGATTGCAAATATATGATAATTATTTCATATAAATAAATAAAACTCTACTTTTTTAAACCAATAAATTTTACCTTGCATCTTTTCGCCGAATATCTATCATCATCTCCAATGAATATCCACATTATCACTCTTTTCCCAGAAATTTTTGAGTCTTTCCTTGCGACCTCTCTTTTGGCAAAAGCAAAAAAAAACTGAATCTTAGGTTTCAATTTTCTCAATCCACGTGATTTTACTCAGGACAAACATCAGCAGGTAGACGACCAAGTTTACGGAGGAGGAGCAGGAATGCTCCTAAAAGCTCAGCCAATCATCGACGCAGTAGAGAGCGTGATAGCGGATATTCAGTGATCCTTTAAAATACTTTTCCCTTCACCTTCTCATGAGTGTTTTACCCAAAAGTCAGCTTATGCCTACTCAAAAGTAGATCATTTGATCTTTGTCTGTGGTAGATACGAAGGGATCGATCATCGCTTCGAAGAGTATTTTCTCTCCAAATATCCTTCAGCTTTTTCTAAACTTTCTCTAGGGCAATTCGTATTACTTGGAGGAGAGGTGGCAACGATGACGATGATAGAGGCAATTACTAGACTCATTCCAGGAGTGATAAAAGAAAAAGAAAGCTGGCAACAGGAAAGTTATAATCTCAAACAAAGTATGCAAAATATAGAGTTTCCACAATATACGAGACCAGAGGAAGTCTATGGCATGAGCGTACCTCAGGTACTCTTAAATGGAAATCAAGAAGAAATCCAGCAATGGAGAAAAAATCAAGAAAAATCCCTTGATTTCACGTAGTAATTCATTAAACTCACGCTACTCTTACGAGTGAAAGCGTACTTTGCATTGCGGATATGATGTAGTTGGTGTAGCATAGCAGACTTCAGCTCTGCTCGTACGGGTTCAAGTCCCGTTATCCGCTTGTTTAATTTATTTTACATTCGGCTCTCATGATAGCGAGAATTCTGCTTGGATTAGTCTTTATGGCGATTGGAATTGCATTGATGTATTTCTCTTATCCTATAGTAGAACATCTGGGGAGAAACACGCGAGCTGAAGAGCATCTAGGAGGGACAAGAAATCTGATCTTATTCATCGGATTTGGCCTTATCATCGTAGGAGGATTGTTCATGTTTGGGATGATCCAGATCGGAGCTACAGATCAAGACTTTTCTCCGGTGTCGGGTATCTAAATTAAATGGGGAGATGGCAGAGCGGTCAATTGCAACTGACTGTAAATCAGTCGCCTCACGGCTACGTAGGTTC
>CAZEFV010000070.1:0-220 GCA_964511595.1 uncultured Candidatus Peribacteria bacterium | reverse complement strand
TGGATAGAACAACAGCCTTCTAAGCTGTGGATCCAGGTTCGATCCCTGGCAGGGGTAAATGGAGTTTCCAAAAAATAGGCTCTCGTGGTCTAGTGGTTAGGACGCCACCCTCTCACGGTGGAAATCGCGGGTTCGACCCCCGCCGGGAGCGGAATAATAGCCTTTAAAAATCAGCTTTTTTATCTTTTTTCTTGTTTGTATGGAGCAAAAATCGAGAATT
>CAZEFV010000069.1:0-4800 GCA_964511595.1 uncultured Candidatus Peribacteria bacterium | reverse complement strand
ACTTATGTATGTAGTATGTTAAAGTTCTCATCATCAGATTTCTCTGACTATTCTTTGTTATACTCAGATTTTTTAAAAAATCAAGAGCAATTTCATCATTACATAAAGACAAGTTCTTCTTCCTCGTGTACAGCATATCCATAACGGACCATTTTTTTTATGCAACCTTCACATACAGAGAAAATAAACACACTATCCGTATTCTCGAAGCGTTTCATAAATTTATGCTGAATTTCTTCTAACACGAGATTCAGAATTCTTGGACTATTTTTTAATTCAAAAACAGAAAACTGTAATCTACGACCATATTTAGTCAGGGATTTGGAGAAATGAGTTCTTGTTTTATTATCTGAGATATCATAGGAAACAATTAGCATATTTTAATTATTTAAAAAGAGAGATAAAAAACTGATTTTATGCAGAAATTCTAAAAATCGGGAAAGGTTTATTTGGATCCATCACGTATCTATAATATTGCTTTATATAGTCGAAAAACTCCATCTTATACTCCAAAATGGTTCCAAGAAAGAGCTTCAGATATTTTTCTCTTTTCTCTCGAGATAACTGATATTCTCATTTGTGAAATGAAAAATCCTTTTCATCGATTTGTCCTAAATTATGAGCTTTGAGTAGGGTTTTATCGATGAGAGAGCGGAAAGGTTCTACCAAATCACAAACCAGAGATTTACGCTCATAAAAGAGTTTATGATACACTCCTCTATAAATATCAAATCCATATAAATTCAAATTCGCTTCTACAAAATTATACAAAAAACTGTATCACATATCCATCAAAAAATTGATAACATCACTTTTTGTGCGAGGTTCACGTTTATATCGTTTTAAGTCTTTGAAATAATTTGAAAAGAAAAGTTTTGAAGCAGATCCTTCGATTCCTCTGAGACTATCATCTGAATCTGTATTTTCTATCTTTTTTTCTAATTCCTGAAGCTGTTTTATAGTGTTTTTGATTTTGTCGTCTTTATTTCTTATTTCCTTGAGAAGAGCGAGCTGATTAGTGATTTTATTGATAATGAGGTATTTGGCGATCTGCAAATCCTGTTCGTTTGTGGCGGTATATTGTTTGGATCTAAGAAGATAATTGCCAGCAAGAGGCGAAGAGATAGAAAAAAGTGGTTTGAGACTACGATTGAGTACGAATATTCAGATTTGATATGAAAAAAGTTTGGTAATCAATTTGCTCGTAAAGGTACAATCACCGATAATAAAAATACAAAAAATCTTAAAACAAGAGATTTGATCAACTATTTTTTCATCCTGTTTAATCAGGAGGTTATCATTACGCAATGAAAGATCTTTGACCTGTTCTGCCGTGATAATAACGAATTGTTTTTGCGAAAAGTCGGAATAGGAAAGCATAAAGATTTCTTTTCAAAATAAAGAAATAACCACAGATTGATTCTGTGGTTATTATACGCAAACCGTGAGTTCTTTGCAAATTTTTGGCATTTCATGTGATGAATCTCGATATTGAGTCAGCGGGTTATTACTCTTTACAAACACTATCACACAACTCTGCATAAATGCATTTTGCACATTTTTTCGGGTTCGCCTGAAAATCTGCTTTTGCTGGATCAAAGTGCCAAAAATCTTCTATAAACTTTTCAAATTTTTGCACTTCTTGTTTATCGGGGATTGGGATTTCGTAGACTTTATTGTCGTCCATGGAATAAAGTTTCAGCTTTTTCACTTCATATCCCATTTCCAGCAGGCAAAAGTATTGTCCATAGAGTTGATAAATCTGACCTTGATAGACTCTAGAAATATGTTTTTTTCTTTCCATTAAGGTCTTTTTTCCAATATGAAAGAGGTCGATTTTTCCCGTCAAGTGATATTTTTCACTAAAAACTGCTGTTCCTTGTAAGACTTCCTTGGATGTGGAGTAGTCTTTTTTATCAATGGTGGTGTGAGCGTGAGTTCCTTTCAGCTGTGGGGTATCTTGGTAGATGTTTTTTTCTAGAGGTTCGTAAAGTTGATGAAAGTAGATGGATTTTGGGCAGAAAAGGAAGTCGTTGAGAGTGGAGATGCGGATGTAGGGTTCCATAACAAATCATATTGAACAATAAATATATTTTTCTAACTCCAAGAGATATTTGATGATATTGTTGGAGAAATTTCCTCTGAAGATAATATTTCTTTAATAGTACTTATTTCTGGAGGGAAAGAGCCAAAATCATTTGTATCATTTTTTAAATATTTTAATCCTCTTTTGGCTACGATATATGCGGCTATCTCATCACAAGATTGAAGATTATATTTTCTTATTCGCTCATCTTTTCTAGTATCATAACCACAATGGACACAAATCATTGGATCTCCTTTTTCTATTTTTAGGGAAGCTCCATCTTTTCAACGAATTTTTGCAACTCTCAGATCCACAAAAGAAGAGAGTTTAAAATTTTGGGGATTTTTTTGATACACTGCTCGTTTCTTGTTAATCAATTCGCTATCAAATGGCAATACTCTTTTTTCTCACAAATAAGTATAAATCAGTTTCCCATTTTCTATCCTCACTGAATTAGCCATATTTCCATCAAAAGTAAATTCACAATTTGGACATTCTTTAGAAGAACTTTCCTCATTCACAAACAGCACTGTTCATCGAGCACAATTTTTTTGCTTCATCAAAGTAAGTTGTTTCATATCATCAATTCTTTTTAATCTAGGAGTAGTTTGAATAGCCTCAGAATTTGAATCTTTTTGAAGATAATAATTACACTTTTGAATAATTTTATTTTGTAAAAGCTGATAAGGAGATAAACCCGTATACATTCTCTTATCCTTAGAGGAAACTTCTTTGAACGGTTGTTCAGAAAATAAGGTAATTCCCTTGATAGTTCCTGCTTTATGATCTAAGTTTTCAAAAACAATTACCGCATTATACTGTTTGGCAAGGCTCGTAATCACTGAAACCGCTTTGCTAATGTATCCATTTCTAATCTTGGTACTTTCCAAAAGCTCTGTTTCAAGCATTCTTTTTTCCTCTTCTGAGCTATCAATAGACTGAAGATGATATCTTACTTTATTCAAGGTTTTTAGGTGTTCTAATGCATAATTATAATCAAATACTTTATTTCATACTTTATCTTTGAGCTGCAACTTTTCTGGTGCTAAGAGCTCCAACTCAGTTATTACCCGCAATAACAATTCTTTTGATAATTCTTTGATTGGTTTATTTGTCAGTGAAGATGAAAAATACCAATCCGAAAGGAAATAACTTTCTGATTGTTTATGTTCTTCTCCTTTTGCTATAAATTCTTTAGCTCTACAAAGCTGTTGTTTTCTGATATAGGGCTTTCCATTTAAGAAACAATCTTTTTCTTCAACAAACTCACCTTTATTATTGATCATTGAAAGATCTCTGATAAGAGGGGTGTTATTTTCATCCAACACTACCTTCATGGAATTATCAATTAAGCATATTGTCGCCAAACTATTTTCTCATAGATCAATTCAGATTGCATAACTATTGTGTTTAGCTTCCTTATTTATTATTCCTTGCAACTGTTCAAAAGTTTTTTCCTTAGTTGGATAAAAAATTAATTGAAAATCTGCTATAATTTTATTTTCTCTAAATCTCAATTTACTAGCATCAAAATTTGATTGAAAATCATCTATTTCCTCTTGGTATCTGGATGGACGGAGATAGAGTTTGGATTCTGGATTAAGTCTAATGTCAGACCCATTACCTTTATGTAAAGCATTCCAATACATAGTAAAAAGATTTTGCTTTCAATTTAATTTTTTTTGAGTCCTTTTAACATCTCTCTCTGTAAGAGCAAAATTTGGATCAACCTTAAAATCCTTATTATAAATCTGATACAAATCAATAATGCCTGTCTGATCTAGTTCAGATATTTTTTTTCTAGACATTTTTTTCCATTCTACTTTATAACAAGTCTTGGTAATATATTTTGTGAATTCAGAAAAATCATTAAATTTTTCAGTGATGACGAAGGGTTTCCAATCAAATACACTATCTTCTAGTTTCTGATTAATTTGAGCAATAGCATCATTCATAAATGTCACAAGTTTCACTAAATTTTGCCTCTCCTGGGGAGATGTAGATTGAAAGTTGGTTGATCATTTACTATGATAACTTCTCGTTTCCCAGATTTTTTTGCATTCTTTAAAAAGGAGACCGTTTCTGAAATTAGGTAAAGCATTTTTTTCAAAAATCAATTTTTCTATTGCCTTACTTGTCAAAGATGCATAAGTCATAATCTCAAAAGTTTCATCTATTGGATTTTCATCAGCCAATTTTTCTAATTTAATGATATGATCTCTATCAATCATAGCAACAAAAAAAGATTCTCCATCTCTCAGTAACCTAGCATAATGAGTAAGTTGTTGTTGATCATAAAGCTCTGCTTGTTTTGCAAAAAAAGCATTTTTTGCTCTACCATATTCAACACTCAAATCAGTCTTTTTTAGTTTTAAGGTACAGTATTCTTTATCTCCTGAAAATTTTGGTTGATAGATGGTGTTTTCTCTTCTTGCTCTACTTCTTTCTTTGAGGATTTTTGCATAGTCAAAATCTCAATCTCTTATCTGTTTTAATTTTTCTTTAGCTTTCTGTATCTGTTCTTTAGTAAAAGTTTGATTTTGGATCAGAGCAGATAATGCTGGTTCTGATTTTATCTTTTCCTGAGTAAATTGTTTAGTATATTCATCAAAAATGATAGTAGCATTTACTTTTTCAGCCTCTAAATCATTCATTTTTCTTTCTAATCTAGAACAGTCCTCCTCTAAACGCTGAACATCCGCCTTTTTCCTAAT
>CAZEFV010000068.1:2773-4843 GCA_964511595.1 uncultured Candidatus Peribacteria bacterium | reverse complement strand
AGATTTATTTTCTCCGATCATATTATCACGTTTAGACGAAGAGGTTTCAGTAAATTATTCGTTGGAAATGAAGTTGTTTAATGATTTCAATATTGAACTTCCAACACCAAGTGGTGATATTGACTTCTGTGACTATTTAAGAGAAGTAAATCAGTCTGTAAAAGCAATGGGTTGGAGCATATCTGATGATGTCACGCAGATATCGTTATTCTCGTTTATGAAAATAAATATGTATCGCGACTTAGAACGCAATGCTGATAAGATTTGCGGACATCACATAATCAGAGCAATAAACGGTGAATCGATTAGTGATGGGACAAAAATTTCCAATGTCAACAGTTACGACCACGACAGTACTGACCCAACTGAAGTTTTCTCTGTTGTTGATTCAGATTCAAGTCAACAAGATGCAATCCTACTTGCTAAAAGAGGATCGAGCTTTGTATTACAGGGCCCTCCAGGAACAGGTAAGAGTCAGACTATCACGAACATAATAGCAGAACTTATAGCTGATGGTAAACGTGTTCTTTTCGTCTCTGAAAAAATGGCAGCCCTTGAAGTGGTTTACAAGCGTCTTTCTAAAGTAGGGTTGGCAGATTTTTGCCTTACATTACACAGCCCTAAAGCTAAAAGACGTGATATTCTTGAACAATTCGATAATTCAATCAAATTGTCACGATCAAAGATTGAAATGCAACAAGATGCTTATAATCGTCTATATCGTTTAAAAGAAATACGAGATGCACTAAATAGATATAATGCAGAGCTACATACAAAAGTTGAACCTTTTGGAAAGACAATATTCGAGGTAAACAGTTATCTTGCACAGCTTGAGTATAGTCGTAACATTGACTTTGTTCAGTCTGGAGCAGAGACATTCACCCAGAAATTATTAGCGCAATGTGAGTCAGCACTTGAAGAAGTTATGCGGATAGTTGCTAAAAGTGGTTACCAACAGACCAATCCATGGAATGGATGTATTTTGACTCAACCTCCTACATTTGAGTTTCGGCAGAGGTTTCTTGTTGATACTGTTAACTTAGCAAAACAAATCGAAGAAGGTATATTAATATTGACCGAAACAAACGATATATTGGATAATATGCAACTTGAGTGGTGTTTTAATGAGACCTTAGCATCTATTAAACAGATTTTTGATTGTGCAAAGAAATCCCCAAAACTCAACCCTATGTGGATATCGCTAAACTTACAGTCAACAATATCTAATCTTGATGAATGTGTTAGTTATACTAACGAATGTAAATCACTTCAATCTACATTGATTTCATTGACAAAAGATAAGAACACTATAAGTTCTTATATAGAAGGTGATTGCATTGCTGATTGTATGCAAATTAAAAATGCTGAAATAGCTAATGCCATAAATGCTTACAATGATTCTCTGCGAAAAAAGCAATCTTTATCAGAATCATTAAAATCTCTAGCAACCAAATGTAAAAGCATTGACTCTAATCTCTACGAAGAAAAAACAATCAACATTGAACAGACTTGCAATTCAGAAATCATAAAGGTTGTGGAACTATATAATATTGCATTAGATAAGAAAAATTCGCTGATTACGGCAAAACTTGATATTGAATTGTCAAGTTTTGAAACTGATAAGAAGCTTCAAGCCAGCGAACAAGAATATGTATTAGAGCAGTCTAAAAGAGATAAGGTTGATGATGATTTTCAGAAAGCTTACTGCATTTTGCTTGAACGTTGTACGGAGAGTATTTTGACCTTAGAGGTAACAAATATTCTTACACGATACAGAACTGATTATCGATCTTGGACAAGGGTATTAAGCTCTTCATATCGCAACGATAGGAGAAGTTTATTGGAGCATTGCAAAAGAGCAGAGAAACTCACGTACGAAGAGGGCTTGATATTGCTTGATACTGTAAATAACGTGAAGCTGCTTAGAGATACGCTTAAAACACAAACGAAAATAGCAAGTAATGCAAAAACATTGTTAAAAGAAATAGAGATTGAATTTGAGCAAATTACTAAACAGCTACATGATGTAAATGGTGAACTTGCTTATGCTGAGGCTGAGCTGAAAAAGAT
>CAZEFV010000068.1:0-2736 GCA_964511595.1 uncultured Candidatus Peribacteria bacterium | reverse complement strand
CCTTAACTAACATTATGACAGAAGAATTATCCTTGTTGGAACGACAATTATCTGAAAGGGAACGCATTTTTCCGGCAACACAGCAAGCTGTTTCTCTGCGGCAAGATCTTGGTATAGACATAGATAAAGATACCAATTTTTCTACTTTGCGAGCAAAGTTAGAATGGGGTCTGCAATTTCAAAGATTGAAAGATGATTACAAATTAGGAGATAGATTTGTAAATGCTATATGCGAACGCGATACGACCATATTTAATAGAGCAGATGCAAACATTAGCAATCTTCGAGACTGGGAAATAAGTATTACACCTGAACTATCAAAATTTACTGCTCTCTTTGACGAGCAAAGACAGCAAGCTATACACCTTTTACCATTGAGACAATTGATTGTACATATATCTGACTGCAAGGATAACTTCGCCAGTTTGGAGTATCTCATTGATTATCGAATTGCTTATGAGCGATTAAAATCTTTAGGGATAGATGCGTATCTTAATAAGTCGAAAGAAATTGATTTGCCAGCAGATGAAATTATTCCTGTGTTTAAGAAGTGTTTCTTCCGCTCGTGGCTTGACATGGTTGTTCCAAGGTTTCCGGCGATTAGTGAATTTAGGAGACTACGTCAAGATGAGCGAGTCAAAACATTTAAAGTACTTGATAAAGAACATCTCGAAATATCTAAAGCAATGCTTATTTCCAAATTAGTTTCACATCTACCGAATTTTGATGCATACTCATCGAACGGAGAGATGGCATTACTGCGACGTGAGATGGCAAAACAGCGTAAACTTATGCCAACACGATTATTAATTGCAGCGTTATCAAATTTACTACCTGCAATGAAACCATGCTTGATGATGTCACCATTGTCAGTGAGCACATATTTAGGAAGCAGTAATTATGAATTTGATACCGTTATATTTGATGAGGCGTCACAGGTGAGAACTGAAGATGCTATCGGAGCTATATTCCGAGCAAAGCAAACAATAATAGTTGGAGATAGCAAACAATTACCGCCTACAGACTTTTTTAATGCATCTATGTCTTCATCCGATGAGTATGAGGAAAATGAGGAAGGTGAAATCAACGATACAGGAGCGTTTGAATCACTGCTTGATGAAGCAACAATGCTTCCGACACAGACATTATTATGGCACTACCGTAGCAAACACGAACATCTTATAACGTTTTCAAATGCTAAGATATATCAAAATGATCTCATCACATTCCCATCTTCTTCAGAGAATGTCAAAGGAATGGGAGTTGAGTATGTATATGTAAGCGGTGGACTATATAACCGAGGAGGTAGAAATGGCAACAAAACCGAGGCAGAGAAGGTTGCAGAGCTTGTGTTTGATCACTTGCTAACTTATCCCAAACGCAGTCTTGGTATTATAGCGTTTGGTGAGGTTCAACAAACAGCTATTCAGGATGCATTAATTACTAAACGCCGTGCAAATCCAACATATGAACCATTTTTCAATGAGAACAAAGATGAACCTATATTTATTAAAAACCTAGAAACGGTGCAGGGGGATGAACGCGACACTATAATCTTTAGTATTGGTTATGCTCCAGATGAAACAGGTAAGTTCATAATGAATTTCGGACCGCTAAGTCGTAATGGAGGGGAGAGGAGACTCAATGTTGCCATTACCCGAGCAAGATATAACATGAAACTCGTTGGATCAATAATGCCGACTGATATTGACATAGATAGAATAAGCGGATTGGGACCGAAATTGTTGAGACAGTATATTGATTTTGCAATAAACGGTACAAGTGCAATATGGGGCGAGGTGACAGCGGATAGAAGCTTGTCTTTTGACTCTCCTTTTGAAACATCAGTATATAATTTTCTTACGGCTAATGGTTATGATGTTGTTACACAAGTGGGATGTTCCGGATATCGTATTGATATGGCGGTTCGTCATCCTCGTTATAATGGTCGTTACGCTATTGGCATAGAGTGTGATGGTGCGATGTATCATTCATCTCGAACAGCAAGAGAGCGTGATAGATTGCGTCAAACCGTGCTTGAAGATATGCGTTGGAGTATTTATCGTGTGTGGTCTACAGACTGGATTAAAGATAGTCACACTGAAGGTGGTCGTTTATTACAAGCTGTTAAAAATGCTATTGATAATTATCGTGAAATTATACCAAGTACAAATAGTCAAGCAGCTAAATTAACTGACTATATAAGTGTGAACACACAGTCTGCAACTGAACATATGAAGGAGGGCATAAAGGAAAAGCATCAAACTCTACGTTCGATGTACTATGGCTATAATGCTAAAGAGATACCAATCTCCAATATTGCTGAAGTTATGATTAAGGTTATAACTTGTAATTTCGGGTTGGATAAAGAAGGATTGTTTAAAGAAACTGCCTTGTATGGTTATGGTTGGGAGCGTCAAGGAAGAATTATCAAAAGTAAGTTTGAAACGGCATACTTAAATCTCATTAGGAAGAACCGTATAAAAGACAATTCTGACGGAAAAATCAGCTTGGAAGAGGAGCAATTATAGAAACATATAAGAAATTCACAAATATTGTATTTTTATATATTTAATGATTTTAGAATATGAAGCTAAAAAGGTATTAAATCCAATGGCTTCTGCTGCTGACTTAAGTACAGTGTAGTCCGAGTTGTTTCCTTAGTTTCAGATATCTTTTTACCAGAGTGCTGAGGATGCGGTGTTTAAGGCATTGAGGGTTGAATGATTGGAATAA
>CAZEFV010000067.1:828-4872 GCA_964511595.1 uncultured Candidatus Peribacteria bacterium | reverse complement strand
AATTCATCAAATGAAAATAGAAAAAGTAAAAAATAGATTAAATACATTTTTACAAGGAGATGTACTAATAAATTTATCTACAAACAGTTGATTTATCACTGAGTTGAAACTCTATACTACGCAAAAGTACAATGCTCAAGATGGCAAAACAACTCTACCAGAAGATACCAAAATAATTGTAGACCAACAAGAGTATTCTCTAGATAACCTATTTACCGCAGAGGAAGTATCTTTAGTACAAGATTTATATCATCAAGGTTTCGCAGACAAACCACTTCACTTAGAAATATCTTACCAAGGAAAAGAAATCAATAACCATCAATTTTATGAAATAGATCGTTGTGTAAAAAAAATAGAAACAGAAAGAAACGTTAGCTCATTACAAAAAAAATTAAAGGAAATACAGAAAATTAACAGTAGATACAACGTAAAAAAATAACTTTTATTTTACTTTATCACATAAAAACATGAACAGAATGAACGATCCAGAAGCGAACAATGAAATGCAACAGAATTTTAGTTTTCATAAATTATTTTGATCTCCTTTAGGAAAGATACCAGTTCTTTTTAATCAAGATACAAACACAGCTTACATTTACGAAAATTGAGATCGAACATTAATGGAAGAAAAAAATTTTAATGATAAAACAATTGAAGCCACAGAAAAAGAAACAGTAGAATTATTTACCACTGAGGTAATACAAGCTTTTGAAGATTATCACAGAAATCCAAATATAAGAATGAAAAAACTTCTAGGGATATCTCAGAATCAAACAGAAATACTTTCTAATGAGAATATTATCAAGAATCTAGGGAATATACACTACGATACGTTAGCAGAGTTTTTATCGACTCTATGAAACAAAATTGCAGATCCAGATACAAAAAATAAGTTATCTATCGCAGCTCAAAATATCAGAGAAGCACGAGAATTATGTAAAAATCAGACAAACAAATCTGATATCAGTTCACTTCATTTTCAAGCAGAAAAAGCACTTGATTTTCCAAGCTCCATAGAAGCTAAAGCAGAAAACTTATCTACACAAGATCTTTCCAAAATTGAAACATTCATGCAAATGTTAGGAGAAAAGCTCCAATCTGATGGGGAAAAAGATAAAGAAAACTGAAGAACGAAACTTGCTCAAAAACTAAAATCAGCAGCAGAGACAATCATGGCAAAACCTCTTCTTGCAAACGTAGAATCTTTCCTAGAAAACAGATATACTTTTTGAAAAAAATGAGACAATACCATACCCACAATTTCAAAAGGATGGAATAACTGGGAATTTCTAGATGGTAAATGGGACATTTTATTGAGTAATAATGGAATATCACCATTCTTTTCAGAAGAAGAGTCAAAAAATCTATCTCGACAAGACCAAAAGATAAGAATTCAAAAACAATTCCCTAATGTAAATGAAGATATCTTACAAAAGTTTATCGATCGACAAAAAGAATCAAAAGAGAAGTTGGATAATACGACCAAAAGTGTCATCGCAACTATTAAAAATGGGGTCAAAGAGGCAGAAAAAAAACTTTTAGAAACACCCAAAATTACTCAAGAAACAAAACAAGAAATCACCAACATTTTAGAGCAAAAAGCGCCAACAACAGCAACGATATCAAAGGAAATAGAAAAGAAAGATTTTTCAATGTCGTTTCCCTTTAATACACCAGAAGAAAAAGAAAACTGAAAAAAAATTATCAAACATTTATTACAACATCCTAAAGATTCCAATAAAAAAGGGATACAATTCGTTCGAAACGGAATAATATCCGAATCCGAAAATGAGACAACTATTATCGTAAAAATTTATGGAAATAATGAAGATAACGTAATAGATATGAAAAGGTTAACAGAATACTTTCATGACGCACTTAAAAAAGGAAATTTATCTCTAATATAAAATATGACATATACTACCTATTTTCCTCAACCCTTAACATTTTCTCCGTCTCAGAAATTTTTCAATAATCAAAAAAATCTGATACAAAAACTCGGATTTATTTCACCTACTACGATAGATTTTCATATCAAATATTCCTTCCAGCAGATCGAACAGACCTATTTCATTCAGGGAGCAGAATTTGAAGCTTTTAATTCCGATCACACAATCGCTCAAAAATGAATGATCTATAAATTAGGTTTAGCAAACCCAAAATATCTAGATATTTTATCTGCAAAAATCAATCTCGAATCGGTAAAAGAACGTGTCACACAAAATATTTTTTGAGCAATCATGGCATTTCCTCTACGACAGCGAGCACTATTTTTCATCCTCCTTTTACTGCTCCCAAAAACGATCGGAAAAGCTCTAGTGCGAATAAATCTCATAGGAATGTTTATTATGCTGTTATTTTCTCTCTACAAAACATTCAAAACCTTATTTAAACGTGTACAAGAACAGCAAACAGCATCGATCGCTGGATTTGATGTACAATACGCACAACATACCGATCAGCTTTTTTTCTCTGCTGAAATGCTTTCAGCAATTCACAAGCTAAAAAAATTAGAGATTACTCAAGTTGCCTACACAGGAAATTGCCTCTATGTATATCAAACCGGAATATCTCCAGCATTAACTCAGCACACCATCCAGACTCTCCAATCACCTATGATTTTATCTATTTTGAGCCAATCTCATGAGCTTCAGCAATAAATTATCCCAATTTTATGCAAATATACTATCACAAAAAAATTTTATCCACACCAATATCGCACAACAAGACGGACAAATAGTCGATCTCTTAATCGATAATTACAAAGCTCCAACAGAACGTCAACTCCTACTAAACGATCGAGAATTAGATCAAGAGTTAAATTTCCCGCTTCATAATCTTTATGTCAACAAAACAGAAGAAAAAATTCTGATTGCTTATAGAGGTACAGATTTCACCGAACTCAAAGATATTATTTCAGATATTCAAATTATTTTAGGTACAAATGCAATTGATATTAGACTCCAGCAATCATTAGATTTTTTCGATCAGGTAAAAGTAAAATATCCTCAACATAAAAAATGGATAGCAGGACATTCTTTAGGTGGAACGATAGCTTTTATCGTAGCAAAGCATAGAAAACCTGATCGCACTATTACTTTCAACCCTGGGTCCGCTCCTACGAAATCTTTTCTCACCATGATGCAAGATACACTCTTCAAAAAAGCACGAACCACTTCTGTTACAACATACAAAATTTTCTGAGATATCGTTTCTACCTTAAGCTTTATCGGGAATACCAAAACATTTATCCTAGAAACAGCAGATCCAGCAAAATTACATGGGATCGCCAGTTTCAAACAATTTTTCTAAATTTCAAACTGATCAAAAATATTTTTTTCCTTGCAAAAACTCATCAAATCAGTATATCAATCAGAAATAAATCTGACTTTTATTTCTTTTTGAGAAATTTTCTATGAAACCCAGTACTTCAGGTAAAATGTCACTCATTTTAGGCGGACTTTTAGTCGTTGTATTACTTTTTTTTGGAGGGCAATCACTTGTATCCTTCTTGGCAAATCACACGTATTATAAAACCATGCTTTCCACAGGAGAAAATCGAGGGCTCTTCATCTCTGCATTAGTTATGGCATTAATCCCAGTTCTCTACCTTTTCAATTCATCAAAATTCACTATAAAAAAGTGGCTGATTCTCCTTGCTTCTGGGCTAACATTTTTTGGACTCCTTCATTCATTAATCAAATGAGGAATCATAGGGTTCTGATGGTTTATTACGTTATTTCATACCGCATTTTTGATTCTTATGGGTGCTTATACTTTAATAGGAATATTTTCTATAGGATCTCTTATCGAAAAAAAATTGCTAAAATTTTCACAACATCGTCGACAAGAGCTATTATTCACTTTTGGAATAGGATTATGTACATTCCTTGCTTTCATACAAATTTGTGTTGGTATCAATATCTTTTATTCTCCAGTAGCTCGGATTATTTTTATCTGATTAGGCGTTGCAACATATTTTCAGAGAAAAACGATAAAATCCTATGGAGAGTTATTAAATAATCTTTTAAAAAACGCTCAAAA
>CAZEFV010000067.1:0-818 GCA_964511595.1 uncultured Candidatus Peribacteria bacterium | reverse complement strand
CGCTCAAAATACACTAAAAAATAATAAAACACAGGCCATCGCATTAGGAGTATTGCTCACAATTTCGATTATTTACTTGTGTTTTTGATTCCAAAATAGTTTCGTTCCTTATTCTACAGCTCGAGATGCGAATCATGCATATATGTACGAACCAAAAATTATCGCAGAAAATGGATGAATTTACCGAGGAAATACGATTATGACCAATATGCCAGGAATGCGGCAAATGTTTATTACCTTCTTTTTTTCTCTCACTCAGTCCACAAACGGACGACTAGGAATATCTCCTGATAATATGGCTGTTTCTATGAATTTTCTTTCTGCGCTTTTGGTAATTGTTTTAGGCATCGGAATTGTGTATCAACTAGCACATTTCCTCACGAATTCATGAAAAAAAGAAAAAGACGAGAATGCAGAAATAGATAAAACAATACTTTCCGCTTCTCAAAATGGGATTACTATTGGACGATCAACACTTCTTTTACGAATCACTTCAGGAATGGGAGCTTTCCTGGTAATTGTAGACAACAAAACTGATCTCTGAGTAATGGCACTTTCTTCATTAGCTCTGCTCTCAGGAATAATTTTTCTCGGAATCCTCCAACAGGAAAAAATCCAGAAAAAAGAAATCCGAAAATACCTTCTTCTTTCAGGAGTATTCTTCGCTTTTGCATGTCTAGCAAAACCTACTGCATTCGTAGATATCGCTTTATTCAGCATTTTTCTGATAGGATTACGATTTTCACCCGTTTGCAGCCTAGGAATCGGAGCAATATTAGCTGGGATACTCAGATATATGTGAATCCTTACCTCTGCAG
>CAZEFV010000066.1:0-4901 GCA_964511595.1 uncultured Candidatus Peribacteria bacterium | reverse complement strand
AAAAAACAGCTCTAGATGTATAGAGCTGTTTCTTTTTTGGCTATTTGATTTTCCTACATTCTAGGTAGAATCTTTTTTCTTCAGCTTCTCCCATGGAGAACGTCTTTCTCGGTAATGCACCATCTACTACTACCGTTTTGAAAAAGTCAGACTTATTCATGATCGGAAAGAGTAGACCGAGATTGCTTGATTCTTTTCCTAAAGTCTCAGTTACACTTTCTCCATGTACGTAGTCGATTTTACTTTCAGGATGTTTTGCTAGATAAAGGTCTAAGAAGTTCTGGATATTCCCTACTTCGAGATTGAGTTTTGGATTTTTGATCCCTAGGATCATATATCCTTTACTGTTTACTCCCCAGAGGTAATGCATGTCGTCGTTGGAAGTTTTCAGATTTTTTTTCAATTCTTCTTTGGTTTGATATTGCTCAATTGTGAGTTCTGATCCGAGAGATTCGAAATGACTTTTCATCTCTGAAAAAAGATTGTCATTATCGATATTGAAAAGCACTCTATGAATAGGCTCAAATGCGATTCCTTCATCATGTACATTGTTGAGCTCTACAAGTGCGAATCTCGCAGGGTGGTTTTGTTGTTGTTCAGGAGTCAGATTTTTTTTGGTTTCTTCCCAAATGGCTTTTGCTGTCGCGAAAGAATGATTTCCATCTCCCATTGCAAAAAGTAGGACTCCTAGGTCGTCTCCTACTCCATATTTATTTTTAAATACTTCAGGAGTTGCGAGCTGTTCTAATGCAGTTATGATGTTTTGGATTGTTTGTTCATCGCTGATTTGATACCCTTTGATGTGTCCTCATTCTTTCATAAGGTCAAAATCGTAGATTTTTTGGTAATTTTGTATGTTATTTGCCAATGGTTCGATAACGGTTTTTTGTGGATCATCGATGAGTACCATGATGTGTGGAGATTCTAATGTTGCTCCTTCTCTGATTTTTATTCTAGGTGGGAGTCTATCTAGGATTGTTCCTTCTGTCGCTCTGATCAGGGTTTGAGAACCTTTGTTGAAATCGTATTTTTCGAGATCGAGAGCAATCATAAGTCCTTTTCTCGAAGGAGAATGAGAAGTCTGTCTATCTAGGTAGATAAATCCGGTTCCTTTGTTTTCTAGAACATTTTCGGAAAGATATTGGTTCATATGTTGTTTGATTGATTCAATTCTTTGCTGTCCATCTCCTTCTTCTAAATACACTTCTGGGAAGATGATATTGAGCGTAGAGGGGGAATCACTCGTGTATTGCTGTACTTCTTCTCGATATTCTGGCTGAGATGTGTACTGATCACAGGCAACTACAGCTCGTTTATTCCAGTTTGCGTTTTCTTGTGGAAGATAAATTTCTGGCACCTGGATTCCGATGTTTTCAAAAAAAGTTTTCATATGCGTGTATGATTATAAAGATAAAAAAATACGTTATTGGTCTGTTTAAGATTTCAGGCGATAAATTCAAGTCAAATGTTTTTTTTGTAGGATTTTGTTCTTTAGAGCTGATTAAATACATTACTCTTGACTTTTTAATGCTTTTGACTATAATTAAGGATCTTTTTAACAAAAAATTATTATCTATCAGGGGGAGATTATGAATCGGGAAGATATTTCTATCCAACTTCTTTCTTATCTTGCACATCGTTATATGCATATTCCTGTACAACCGATCCATATCAAGTATACATTAACCGACCTTGGAATAACAGTAGAAGTTATTTATAATGAAGGGAGGAATACTCAAATTTCGTTTTTTAATAATAAGACAATTTCTGCAGTTTATGATGAACTTTGTTCTTTATTGAAGCGATCGACACTAGAAAAAATACAATTTTTTTTACAAGGTATCGAAAAAGACAAACTTTCATAAATTTATTCAGTTTTTTTTCTGATATTTTGATAGAAAATCCTATGAGGTAACTAC
This sequence comes from uncultured Candidatus Peribacteria bacterium, assembly GCA_964511595.1. Lineage (GTDB taxonomy): Bacteria > Patescibacteriota > Gracilibacteria > Absconditabacterales > Absconditicoccaceae > UBA3291. The sequence goes on along the minus strand of CAZEFV010000066.1, from coordinate 2,982 downwards.
TTTGTAGGATTTTTTTCCTTTTCTGAGGAGTCAGATGTTGTGGATAAGGTCAGATTTTTTTATCTCTTGCTGGATATCAGTGATTTTCTGCTCATTGAAAAAGATAGAGCCAGAAGCAATCAGCTTTTTTGCTTCTCCATTGGAAGGGGCGAGTCCTGATTCGACGAGAAGTTCTAAAATTCTTGCACTATTCTCGTTCAGTTGTACACTTCCGACTTCGTTTGCTAGAGCGGAAATTTCTTCAGTTGTCATCGTCGCTAATACTTCTAGAGGATTGCCAAACATTACGTTGGATATTTTCTCGGCTTGGATACTTGCATCTTTTCCAAAAATCATCTCAACTATATACGAAGCTAATTTTTGCTGTCAAAATCTCTTTTCAGGAGCTTGTTCATGTTGCGTAATGATTTGTTCGATTTCTGCTAATTCCATGAGAGTGAATGCTTTGAGATATTTTGGAACATCAATATCTGTCGTATTCATCAAGAATTGATATACAAAATACGGACTATTCTTTTTTGGATCGAGCCAAATAGCGTTTCCTTCAGATTTTCCAAACTTTTTCCCTGAGGAATCGAGCATAAGTGGGCTGGTCATAACATAAGCCTCTCTTTCTCCTCAAAACTTTTTACGAATCATTTCAGTTCCTGTCACCATATTTCCTCGCTGATCAGATCCTCCGATTTGGAGTTTTACGTTTTGGTTTTCGTTGAGATAGAGGAAGTCGTATCCTTGGATTAACATATAACTAAACTCTGTAAATGTAAGAGATAATTCAGGATTTTCTATTCTCTTTTTGATGGATTCTTTGGTCAACATCGTGTTGACGGTAATGTATTTCCCGACGTTGGCAAAAAAATCAAAAATGGTCATCTCTTTGATAAAATCGTAATTATTCACAAACTCTACTTTTAACTCCTTTCCTGTGATTTTATTGAGATTAGCCATAAAAATCTGAATTTGCTTCGCGATGCTTTCTTGGTTGTGACGGAGCTGTTTTTCATCGAGAAAAGCCCTTTCTTCAGACTTTCCTGTAGGATCACCAATACATCCTGTAGCTCCTCCAATCAACATAACAAAAGTATTCCCTCTTTTCATAAAATTGACTGCCGTCATAATCGTTAGCATGTGTCCGAGATGGAGACTATCGGCAGTAGGATCGTATCCACAATAAAATTTTTCTCCTCCTTTTTCATATAAATCGAAAAGTTTCTCGTCCGTGAACTGGTAAAGTAAATTGCGGTTTTGTAATTCGTCCTTGAGGTGCATGAGTTATGAAATAATAAATATCTAAAAGAGATTTAATTGAGATTTCTATTGCTGAATGTTTCCTTATTTTTACACTCTAAATAGCATTTTCCACAGACACTGGAATAGCGTATACTATCTGTATTGTCAATTATAATTTGCTCTCCTTCAAAGGTAGGCTTACCATCATAATAACGTATATTTATCGTAGCTTTGGAACCGCAGGTACAAATTGTCTTTAATTCTTTAATATCATCGGCGATTTGAAGTAATCTAGTAGAACCTTCGAAACCCTCCATCTTGAAGTCGCAACGTAATCCGTAGCAAAGGACAGGAAGGAAATGTTTTTTTGTAATGTAATAGAGCTCGTTTACTTGCGCTTTTGTCAGAAACTGTGCTTCATCAATAACTATTGCATCAACTTTTTTTGGGTTGTTAGTGATATATTCAGAGAGTTTGTCAGTGAGGATATCATTTTGTCATATTAAGAAATCTACTTTTTGTGATATTCCGATGCGACTGGAAGTATAATCTTCTTTTTTTGTATCTATGGACGGCTTGAGAAGTAGTGCTTTCATCTCTTTGTCTTTGTAATTGTGGATGATTTGTAGAACTTCAGTAGATTTTCAGCATCCCATAGCTCCATATCTAAAATAGAGTTTAGCCATGTTAGAAGTAATGATATCGAGATAAATCAGAATTTTAGTCTATTATTTTGTCAAAAATTGCGTGAAGTACTTTGGGAGCTCATTCGTCGGCATATCTTTTAGCGAGTTCAACCATTTCGTTGATAATTACTGCTTTAGGAGTTTTTATTACTTGATATTCTGTATATCCGAGGAGAAAAAGTGCTTGATTACAAACTTCCATTTGTTCATAAGGGAAAGAATCGGTATGTGCATTTACTAGCTTTTTAATTGTTTCGGTGAAATCTGGAAATTTTTCGATCATCAGTGCAAGGTAGTCTCCATCTACTTCTTCACTTTTTCGTTGGTCGAAAAAAGAACTTAGATAATAAGGTATTTCTGCAGAGTTATCTTGGTTCAGCATTTTATTTATTTCTTTTTGGAAATTTTCTCCTTCTTTGCTAGATTTGTCTCGCAATATTTGTAAGTCTACTAAAAAATTTTGATCAAAAAAAGGGTCGTTTTCTGTTTTGAGAGATCGATTTGGATCGGTATTTGCTTGCTCGAGATCAGAAGAGATTTTTTGTAGAAAACAATAATGATAAAGATATGCCAAAGTTAATTTACGTGCATTGATTCTGTTGTGTACGTTCATGAATAGTTGAAAAAAATATAAAGTAAAATTATTCTATTTCTAGTAAATTCACTTGAATTTTGTGGGTCATTTCTAAAATCTCATATTCCTTGGAAAAAAATTTTAAAGGGTAGAGGAAATGGAGTCTTTGTCCAATTCCTGCCTCCGCAAAATATAATAGTTTTAGTGTTTGATCTAGTCCGGCATTTGTTCGATCTACGATTTCTAACGCAGGGAAATGTTCTTGCAAACGTTCTCCAAGTGGGAGATCTTCTCCGATATGAGCAGGAAAAAAAATCGGATGAGCTTTGGGGTATTTTTTCAGAAAAATTTTAATCTTTTTGACCGCGGAATCAAAATCTACTAACGGAGAAATATTTATCAAGACGTATGGATCTCTTCTGTTTTTCTCAGAATTCATTTCTATATTTTGTACATATTCTTTTAGGATGGGAAGGCTCAGATCTCAAACCA
>CAZEFV010000065.1:0-4916 GCA_964511595.1 uncultured Candidatus Peribacteria bacterium | reverse complement strand
CCTCTTCAAAGGAGTATACATACTTTTTTTGATCTAGCATGATGTCTATAATGAGAAATAAAATAACATATAAACTTTTCACAAAGTTTTGTCGTGCTTTCTCTTTTTATGATATTGGATTTACTTTTCAAGGAGAAAATCTCTGAAGATGAAGAGACAGCTTTTCGATTAAAGAAAAAAACAGTCAGATTTGAAATCAATCCGACTGTTCTGTGATATTTTTTCTGCAGCTTATTCTTTACCTGCGATGATCTCTTCCATTTTTAGTGCGAGTTCAGCTATTCCAAACCCGAATGTTTTTTGAGTTTTGTCTTCATAAACCTGTATAGCTTTTTCCAAGAGTCCTATTATCCTGAAAGACGTTTCCCAATTAACTTGGAAAGTCCCTTGCTGGATGAGATAATATTTCTCTCCGTTTCTGATTTCTTGTTTTTTTACTTCTATTTCTGGAAATGTTTTTGATAGTAGCTCCCAGAATAGATCGACGATTTTCTGTTTGATTGTGAAGATGGGTTCAGTCCCTTCATAACCGCAATCTATGTTGATTTCTGCTATTTTTTCTCCATCTTCTGAAGAAAAATGCATCTCCATTCTTTCTTTAGTGTATTTACCAGGTAAATAGTAGACAGCACGTATCCAATTTTTTTCTCCATCTTCTAGATAATAATCGCCAAGACGTAACTTTTCAACTTTTGAGAGTTCTTTTTCTAACTCTCTGAATGTCTTTTTTGCTTTCATTTTTTTGTTTCCTTTTATTTTTAGGGAAAAATTTTACTTATTTATTTGCATACTAGTCATTTTATTTAAAAAGTCAAGTCTTTTTCATTTAATGATCAAATTCTCTCCTTTTCTACAGAAAATCTGTAGAGATCCTTTCGAGGAATCTGATTTTTTTATCTCTTTTTAGAGTGAAACATCTCTCAAAAAAAGACTGAACCACTCAGATACTAGCTTTCAATTACCATTACACCATCTCCCTCCTCCATACTAAAAATCTCGTAATTTACTTGATTTTTTTGTAAAAATGAGTATAATCAAGATAGTTTGTTTTGATATTTGATGATATCATCTAGGATAATTGTATTTTCTGTGTTCAAAACTCCTTGTATTTTCTCCATATAATGTCCATACTCGCTTTTTTGGGCATCTATGAATACGAAGTCAAAGTTTTCTGAGAAGAAATTTTCTAGGCTGATTTCTTTAAAATCAAAAGGGTATATTACCGCATTTCTTATTTGATATTTTTGCAGATTTTTTAAGGCTTCCAGATAGGCTGGATAGCTGATTTCAAAGCTCGAAATGCGTCCTCCTCGCTCTGCGAGTAGCTGTGCAATCCAAATCGTACTATATCCCACAGCAGACCCGATCTCCAAGACGTTATGAGGTTTTTTTTCTAGGAGTTTTGTACGCAGGAACTCCTCTGTTTCTCTGGAAATCAAAGGTATTTTCCTTTGTTGACAAGAAAATCTTAATTGGTCTAAATATCTATATTTTTCTTTCATAACTAAGAAAGGGAAAAAATCTAAAATATTACCTTTATTTCTAATTTTTACACCTAAATATCTGCAAAATCTGATTTTTATTTCTTTTTATGTTATATTATTAATGATTACAACTAACGAAAAAACTAACACAAACAATAAACCTTCTGTCACGAAAGTTACCACTTCAAGCCCCGTCCAGTCTACACATTCTCTGCCTAAAAGCAATACTTCTCAAACATCCAAATCTACTGAAGCCACTAGAACTCCGCTTTCAAGAACTTCAAATCACTCTAGATCCTCAAGACCTACTGGTAATAGAATTACTTCAGAAAATTTTCTTACACATAGAGTAGCAAAAACTTCCCAAACTATTGCGGATCTCAAGAAACTCGTGAAGAAAGATGAAATTCCGGTAAGAATTTTTTCACTGGGGGGACTCGAAGAAATATGAATCAATATGTCAGTTATTGAGTATAAAAACGACATCATCATTATTGATGCATGATTGGAATTTGCTTCGTATGATATGCACTGAGTAGACTGCCTCATCCCTGACATCTCCTATCTTGCGAGTAAAAAGCAAAATATAAAAGGGATTTTTATTACTCATGGACACTTGGATCATATCTGAGCGATTAGGCATATTATTGAAGACCTCAATTATCCTGTCGTGCATACTACTCCCCTTGCATTATGATTAATGAAAAAAAATCTGGATAATGAACAACTTAAACGTTTTAAGTATAAATTGGTAAATCCAGACCTAGATATTCTCAAAGCTGGTGTATTCACTATTGAATGTTTTAGAGTAAATCACTCTATCCCTGAGTCAATGGGATTTGCTATCCATACTCCTAAAGGGATGATTGTACATTCATGAGATTTTAAAATTGATTTCATTCCGGCGATTGATAGACCTGCTGATCTTGGAAAGATATCTAGGATTGGTCAAGAAGGCGTGAAACTCTATATGGGAGAATCAACTAATGCTAGAAAACCTGGCCATACTGTCTCAGAGAAAATTATTGGAGAAAATATTGCAACTACGATCAATCGTCATGCTAAACAAAGACTTATTATTTCGCTATTTGCTTCCAATATTGGTAGAGTCATACAAATTATCGAGAGTGCAATTCGTCAAAATAGGACAATATTTTTAGCTGGACGTTCAATGATTCAGAATGTTCAACTTTGTCAGGAACTCGGATATCTCAATGTTCCCAAAGGAATGATCAGAGTCATTTCTCCTGATGCAGAACAAATGCCAGACGAAAGAGTATTAATTTTGTGTACAGGGTCTCAGTGAGAAGAGTTCGCTGCTTTGATGAGAATGTCCAATAAAACCTTTCAATGATTTAGCTTGCGTCCAAATGACTGTATCATTCTTTCTTCTCAGGCTATCCCTGGGAACGAGAAAGCGGTAGCTAGTCTTATGAATAATTTAGTCAATTTAGAGGTTGACCTTGTAGACGACCCTAATTTAGATCTTCATACCTCTGGACATGGATTTCAAGAAGATATGAAAGAGATGATGGCTCTTTTGAAACCAGAATACCTTCTCCCTAACCATGGAGATCTTGTTCAAAGAAACGCACATAAAAAAGTAGGACTAGCCATGGGAATTCCCAATGAAAAAATTCTGATGCCAAAAAATGGTCAAGTCGTTGAACTTTATGATGATGCAGTACTTCTTTCTGAGAAAAAACTAAAAATCGATACCGTAATTATTGATTGAAAAGGGAAAGGACATCTTTCTGGAGAATACGTGATCAAAGCGAGAAATATTATGGCAACTGATGGTGTGGTCGCATTAATCTTTAAGATTGATAATAAAACGCATGAATTAGTCGGAAATATCCAAATTGAATCTCGTGGATTTGTCTATTCTTCTGAGGTGAAGTCTGTTCATACAAAAATTGTAGAGTTTGCTAAAGCTCACTATAACGTCAACCTCAAAAAAAGAATGGATGTAAAAACGAACCTCAAGCAGGTAAAAGAAACGCTTTGAAATGAAATTGAAAAAATTATTGGAAGAGTACCTATGCTTATGGTGACTCGAGTATATATCAATCGTCAGGATATCTCTGGAGAATCTTCTGATGAAGATGCGATCATCGGTATGACACTAGAAGAACAAGGATATGAAGACTAATTAATTATAGGTTCTCTATTATTTCTGCTTTATTTTTCCCTTCTTAATGTAATGCGTTCAAAAAAATCTTCGACTAAATTTTGGCTTATGGTATGTGCCTGTTTATTGGCTGCGAATTTTTTTGTGATGATGGGAATATGGACGACTAGAGGGAATCTCAATCAGATTTTTTCTACATTTTCTTTCTTTAATCAAGGATACAACTCTAAATTTGATAAATTTACTGCTATTGATGCATTATTGCATAGAGAATATGCCGATCAAGGCTTACTCTCTGGAGCCAGAGATGAGATGATAGAACGCGCATTACAGGCGTATGTTGCGTGACTAGAAGATCCCTATACTACCTATCTTACTTCTGAGGAAAATACCCAACTGACTAACATTTTACATGATCAGATTGGGATTAGCGGAATTGGAGCGGTCGTGGAGAAAAAGGATACGTATGTACAGATTTCAGAAGTAATAAAAAACTGACCAGCATATAAAGCGGGACTTCAGCCTCTGGATAGGATTCTTTTTATTGAGACCTGAAGTACGGTGAACTTGAGTAATACAGAAGCTGTACAACGTATCAGAGGAGAAAAAGGCACTACGGTACATCTTTCGATCCAAAGAGTCGAAAAAGATGATAGTCTCAAAAACTTTGAAATAGCGATCGTAAGAGATGATATAGAGATCCCCTCTGTTGTCGCAAAATCACTTTCTCTCAGCTGACACACTGTAGGATATTTTGCAGTTTCTAGCATCTCTGACCAAACTACTAAACTCTTTGTAAACGAATTACTTGGACTGATGAGTTGAGATCTAAAATGATTGATTCTCGATCTGCGCTGAAACGGTGGAGGATATCTGGAGGAAGCGGTAAAATTTCTCTGACATTTTATCCCCAAGAAAGAACTCGTTGTTAGCTCCGAATACTATGGATATGATCCGATTTTTTTCACTTCTCAGTGAAGAGGTGAACTGGGACACTTACCTCTGGTGGTGCTGGTAGATCAGCTTACAGCTTCTGCTGGGGAGATTATTGCAATTACTCTCCAGGAACGCTGAATTCTCGTGATAGGAATGCCAACTTTTGGGAAAGGAAGTATCCAGACGGTAGAGACTTTTCCTGATAATTCGAGTCTGAAATTCACTATTGGGAAACGATTTAGTCCAAATCATGTGAACGTTAATGGATCAGGAATGCTCCCCGACATAGAAATCGCACGAGATGCTGATCAATATCAGCAAAAACAGTTAGACAATCAATTAGAAAAAGCTAAAGAAGAACTCTT
>CAZEFV010000064.1:3799-4929 GCA_964511595.1 uncultured Candidatus Peribacteria bacterium | reverse complement strand
GAAAAATTACCTCTTCTCATATCGTTTCCAAATCCCTTTCAAAAGGCGGAGGAACTTCTACCTATAGAGGGCTCGTTGATATCAAAAAGACAGCAACTAATGCCGTCTCTTCTACTAAGTGTGATGCGCTGTTGTTGGATGAAATTTCCATCTCCGATACAATCCCCTCTATTCAGGTAGCGACCGATGATGCAACTATTTCACACGAGGCCGTAGCAGGAAAAATCGATACTCATCAGCTTTTCTATCTGATGAGTAGAGGATTGAGTGGCGAAAAAGCGATGGCAATGATAGTAAATGGCTTTTTCTCTTCTATTGTGAAAAAACTTCCTATGGAATATGCTGGTGAGCTAAATCATCTCATTGAAATAGAGATGGAAGGCTTTTAGCAGGTAAAGAGCTTGAAAAAAAAGGAGAAATGCCTACCACAAAATGAGTGAATTAAAAAAGAGATAAAATGCAGATTTATTTTCAATATTTTTTACCCTTTCTACCAAAGAGATGCATCTTACAATAGCTTTCTCAGGACCAGCAGGAACCGGAGCCAATACATCTGGATTTTTATTGGCAGACCTTCTCGCCTCAAAAGGATATTCCATTCGAGCGGACAAAGAATACGCCTCTATTATCAAGGGAGATAATAACAGTTTTATTATTTCTCTTTCTGATCAAGAAAAAATAAGTCTTACAAAAGCCATTGACCTATTCTTCGCTTTCGATCAGTTCTCTGTAGATAAAAATCAGTCTATCTATGAATTAAAACAAGTCATATCTCTTGTAGATATTAAAAGTCCGAAAAAGAATATGTTTGCATTTGGAGCCGGTTTAGCATCTCTCAAAATGCAATTAGAAGAAATAAAACGCTGGTTAGCAAAAAAACATCCCAATTTCAATACTCCACAAAATCTCACAGAGATAGAGGCTGGATTTGCATGGTTTTCTTCCTTGCCGATCGCATCTACTTGCCGGACAGATGAGAATGCAGGAAGTTGTTTCTCTCTATCTAATGCTATTGGAGATCCAAAGGTGCTAAAGTTAGGGAATCAACTTATCGCAGAAGGTGCAATAGATGCAGGACTAGAATTTTATTCTTATTACCCTATGACCCCCGTAACGGGAATTGTAGATAC
>CAZEFV010000064.1:3556-3789 GCA_964511595.1 uncultured Candidatus Peribacteria bacterium | reverse complement strand
GGATCATCCAGAGATTACGTGTTTTCAGTGAGAGGATGAAATCGCTGTTGCGATGACGATGCTAGGTGCAAAATATGCAGGAAAAAGAGCAATGTGTGCGACTTCATGAGGAGGTTTCGCCTTGATGACCGAAAGTATCTCCTTTTCTCACCAAGCCGAAATAGGAGGAGTCTATATTTTAGGAATGAGAGACTGACCATCTACTGGTACGCCAACTTTTACTGCTCAGGGAG
>CAZEFV010000064.1:3206-3540 GCA_964511595.1 uncultured Candidatus Peribacteria bacterium | reverse complement strand
TTCTACCTTTGAAGAGGCCTATAGTATGATGATGGTGGCGTTAAATCGATCAGATAGATATCAGCATCCAACAATTATTCTTGTCGATAAACAGCTGTGCGAGGGATATAAGTCTATAAATCCAAATAATCTTCAACAGCCATCTTTAGATAGAGGAGAATTGCTATCGCTATCCGAAAATACTTTAAAAAAAGATAAAAAAGACTGAGAGATACAAGATAATTATCTTCGTTATCAGATGACAGAAAGCGGGATTTCTCCCTATGCTATCCCAGGAGAGGGACTTACTCGGATGACGACATCATATCAGCATGATGAAGCGGGTGCTACTAGT
>CAZEFV010000064.1:0-3196 GCA_964511595.1 uncultured Candidatus Peribacteria bacterium | reverse complement strand
CCAGAAGATAAGCGCTCTCAGATGCAAAAGAGATTTAAGAAAAGGACCACTTTCCTTGCTCAGGAGCACGTAGAACACCAACATCTCTATGAAATTATTAATCCTTATGCACAAAAATTCTTCATCACTCGGGGAATTAATCGCTACAATCTAGAGATTTTGATAAAAGATAATCCAGAATGGGGGCTCATTGTTATCAAAATGTTTCACCCTTTTGGGTTTGAATTAGCCGATTTTTTCCAAGATCATATCAATCAGATTAAAAAGCTGATTTTTGTGGAGATGAATTATGAAGGACAGATGGAAAGAGTAATTCGTCAGGAATGCCAACTGGAAAGCCCGGAACGAAACGAAAAAATTACCCACTTCAGAAAATATGCACTCTATCCCATCTTTCTGGAGGAGCTACAAGAGTTTATGCAAACGATCTAAGAGACCTAATCATCCAATAAATCCTCAAATTCCTCAATTAAAAGCTGATCGCTATCAGCTTTTTTATCTTTTTTAAATTCATGAATCGCGTTTCTAGTCGCGAGGAGAGCTATAGTAGCAGCTCTTCTCCTACGAGGTAGGACATTAAGCCCAGCAGCTGCAATCGTGTCGTATCATCGATTCATTATTTCATCTAGTGTTTTCCCAATAATCATTTCTGCCAAAAGGCTAGCTGCAGCAGTGGTCACTGCTCACGTGTTTCCAGCAAAACTCCAATCAATAACGTAATTGTTTTCAATTTTTAGATAGACATCAATATCATCTCCACAGATAAAATTCCCTTCGTGTCTCGACACAGAAAAATCTTCCATAATATAATTATGAACGGGGTTTCTATTGTATTCAGTAATAAGCAAGTCTACTTGCGGTTCTCCATAAGACATAATAAAATTATAATAGAGTTTTTGCAAGATATTGCAAGAGATTCTTACAAAAGAGCCCCATTATTTTGCGTAATAAGTGAAAAACAAACAGATACTAATTATATCTGTTTTAGAAATTGTTCATAGTTCTCATGTAATGTTTTTTCAGGAATCAATTTATTTGTCTCTCAAAAAGTTCAATGAGCCTCATCTCCTCCTCACTTATGAAAATCACTTCAAAAAGTGATAAAAAGTTGATGTTTCTCGCAAAAAGCAATAGTAGCATCTACCCGGTTTTGTCCAGCTCTTGCATTGATTTCTATAGCATTGATCGGATATTTTTTTATCAGAAGCTCAGCAGCTTCAAGAAAAGCGTTGATTCATCACTGCTTAAATGTGACATGAGGATGCGCAATACTTAATATTCCTCATTCAATACTATGAATTATTTCTTCCAAATTTGGTTCATACCTTTCCACCAGTGGAGTCAGGTCTCTTGCGTATCTTCAACTTGGTAATAAGCATTCATTGATAACCTCTCCTAACGAGGGAATATCTCATGAATTAAATATCTCTTCTTGAATTTTGCGCTTATTTTCACCAAAGCGATAGAGATATTTTGCTACATGTGAAACATTGTATCCTAAGATATCTTTTCACGGGATTTGTTGTCCCCAATAACCATAAAAATCCTTAGGAGATATCGTAAATCATTTATTTTGAAGCTTTATAATCAGTGCTTCTAGCTTTTTTTGCTTCCCCGTACAAGTGTTCATCAATAATTCAGCTAATTCCTGAGAAATATTCTTTTTATAATACGTCATATGAAAACTCATTCTTCAGGTGTATTTTCTGATTTCATCTTCAGAATCCGTAGTTGATATTTCCACTCCCTCTACCTGAGGGTGTTTAGGGAGTTTGTTCTTTATCAATATTGGAAAGTCTCTGTTAATAATATCATGTTCAGTCGCTACTAATAAAAAAATGGCATCTTGTGCCACATTAATTGTATCCAACAGTTCTTTAGAAGAGTGCCCTCAATCGGAGAGAGTCGTATGAAAATGCTGATCTATGAGAGCCATCTTAGTAAAAAATTTATGATTAAAGAATATTGAACAGAGAAATCTTGCGAGAGAAAAGAATGTTTTTAATTATAGCCAAAAATATAAAAAAGTCAAGTGAAAGTTTATGCAAAAGTGATAGAAATCAGATTTTTTTTCCTTTTTTGGGTATCATTGTAAGGATTTTTATATTTATCGTTTCTCCCATGAAAATTAGAGCTCTCATCTTAGGATGTATTTTATTAGGACTGATGGTATACGGAATTCCATCAGCATCAGCAGCCAGTTTAAACTGTAATCCAGTATTTACTAGCCAGTTTATGATGTATGGCGAGTTTATCTTCTTAAAGAATGGTACGGATAATTGTTATGGGAAGTGACCTTTAGAAAAACAATCTCCATGTTTAAATGGATCTCCGGAAACAGATTATAATTATGATTATAATTCTGGAATTCATACCCGAAAATGTGGAGGAGAAACATGCTCAACTAAAGATAAAAGTTATCAAACTACTACTACGATTACACCACCTCGTAGAGTGGAAAAGAGAGTAATTTCTACTTGATTTTCAAAAGTCGGAGACGAAATAGAATGGGAATTGACCCTTACTGCAGAAAATGGTACACTATCAAAGTATACCGTAAATGATGAATTGCCTGATGGGTTAATTTTTGATAATTCCCTTCTCAAAAAAGTAGAAATAAATGGGAAAACAGGTGCAGTAAGTAATTTCAGTGTTACAGGAGGATATTATCAAGATGAGAACTGGATAACTCTTATTGATGATAAAAAAGTATTAATTTGAGTAGAGACAGGATATAGAGTGAGTTTTACTGTAAATACTTTATTTCCAGGACAGTCAGTAACTTTTAAATATCCTACAAAAGTAAACACAATTCCAACTACGGCAGGGTTTTCAGGTTTCCAAAATTGTATATCTAATAATCAACGTAGAACAGTCTCTTCTAAAACCTATAAGGAAGACTGTCCAGGATATGAGTTACAATTAAATGTTATAAACCTCCGAGGAGAGTCTTGTGCATTTATACCCTATAAAAAACCTAAATGTAATCAGCAATATAATGGGAAAACTCTCAGTGATACAGAGTATTCTAGTATGATTTCCTCTATAGGAGGCTCTGCTAACCTTTGTGATCCAGGAGATTCTACATTGAAAATTACTGCTACGAGTACAGGATGGTCATGGGCTTGTTGAGAAGAAAAATGTCAGATAAAAAAAACTCCATACAAAGGATGTAATACGTTTCGACAAAGGTCCC
>CAZEFV010000063.1:0-4944 GCA_964511595.1 uncultured Candidatus Peribacteria bacterium | reverse complement strand
CTGAAATATGAATATGCGTTAGATCCAGATTTTTTGGCGTTATCTCATGTATGGATCAAAGATTCTTCAAATTCGTCTTATCTTATTGCTAGTAAATGATCTCCGGAAGCGATTATGGATCTCTGTCATTTTAGTTCACAGGAAATTGCTGAAGTGACTAAACATATTGAGGAGATGGCGAAACAGTGATTGAGGATTCTGGGGGTAGCAAAATCTCGTTTTATGGGTGAAGTTTTACCTGAGTCTCAGCATGATTTTTCTTTTGAATTTATTGGATTGATTGGGTGGGCGGATCCTATCAGATCGACCGTCCCTCAGGCGATAAAGGAATGCTATGATGCATGAATTAAAGTAATTATGATGACGGGGGATTATCCTTCGACTGCTCAGCATATAGCTAGGCAAATCTGATTACAGAATCCGGACAATGTGATTACAGGATTAGAGCTGGAAAAACTCTCAGGAGAACAAATACTACAAAGATTACAGATAACCAATGTTATTGCTAGAGTGATCCCTGAAGAAAAACTTACTATTGTAGATTTATTCAAGAAGGATGGGCATTGTGTAGCGATGATAGGCGATGGAGTCAATGATGCTCCCGCACTAAAGGCTGCTCATATTGGAATTGCTATGGGGCAAAGAGGAACGGATGTGGCAAGAGAAGCTTCAGCAATTGTTCTTTTGGATGATGATTTTTCTTCCATTGTGCAAGGTATTAGAATGGGAAGGAGGATCTTTGATAATCTGAAAAAAGCGATGGTATACATTGTTAGTGTGCATGTTCCTATTGCTGGTATGAGTCTTTTTCCTGTGATTTTTTGATGGCCAATTGTGCTTTTCCCAGTACATGTAGTATTTCTTGAATTATTGATTGATCCTTCATGCTCTGTAGTGTTTGAATCAGAAGAAGAAGAGGCTGATATTATGAAACGTAAACCTCGCAATCTTCATGAACCTCTTTTTGGTAAAAGAACTTTATTTTTGAGTGTGTTGCAAGGGGTTGTTTCTCTAGTTATGGTCGTTGTTGTTTTCAGATTTTTATTATCTTTTGGTCAAAGTGAGGCAATGGCTAGGACGGCAGCGTTTGTAACCCTTATTATTTCTAATTTGTGACTTCTTTTGACGAATCGTTCTTGGTCGAGAAATGTTTTTGCGATGTTTAAAGTGAAAAATTCTGCTTTAGTATGGGTTTTGCTTGGGGCAATCTCGTTTCTTTTACTGGTGGTATATGTGCCATGGTTACAGTGATTGTTTAAGTTTTCTGCATTACCTTTAAAGTATCTTTTTGCCTCCTTCGGAGCAGGAATATTTAGTGTCTTTTGGTTTGAAGTGTTGAAATGGCTTTTTCATAAGAGACATATGGAGCTGTTGAAAAATTAAGTTAAAAAAAGTAACATCACCATCATAATAATTATTTTTTTTGCATCTGATTTAACTCATTTCACTGTCACTTTACTCTCCTTTTACAGTCAATTTACACACAATCTGACGATTTTACTTTTCTAAATAACTACATCTCCTTTCTTGATATGTCAAAGAATTTATCAAAAAACCTCATTAGTTTTTCCAGTACACTTTCTCTTTTTTGTGTCCTTTGTCCGTCTGGACTAAAACGAGAAACTGGAGGTAGAATTTTTGTAATACCTGTCCCTGTGGTTGCTACAGTTCAATCTCTAAAAGCATTTTGTATAAACTTATATGTTTCATCGGGATTGAGGTTTTCTTCTTTGATAATTTTTTCAATTTCCTCTTTTTTCTTTTTTTCTACATAATCAATCCAATCACTATCTATAGATGAAGATATATTAAGAGACTCTATAAATTGCTCAATCAAATCCTTTTTATTACGAAGTTCAACACTTGATTCTATAGCTCTATTGATATCAGCAAGTATTTCTTTGTTGTTAGTATGTTCTGCATGATATTTTTTGATAAGCTCCAAGATATAATCGATATTTATTTCTATTTGTTTAATGAGTTCCATTTCAAAGACAAGGTCATCATTAATGTTCTCTTTTTCTGCATCATTTCATTTTCTAAATTCATTATATAAATCAATATACATACTATGATAATCCTGTATATCTCTTTCTGTTAGTATTTCTTTTTTAGTAAATTCATCAAATGTTGTAAGAATATTGCGAATTCTCAAAATACCGCCATAAAGTTTTATAAATTCTTTTTTAGCCTTTTCTCATAAAATCATCTCTCATAAAGGAAACTTTTCTTGTAGTTCTTTAACTAGTGTTTTATATCATTTTATTTCTTCATTATTTGCAGTATAACCATTGTAATATTCATTAAAAGTTTTTAATAACACAATACCACTTGCTTCTTTGTCTCCAAAAAGAGATATTGCTTCGTTTGTTCTCTTCTCAAGATTACGAAAACAAACTATATTTCCAAAAGTTTTGATAGTATTTAAAATACGATTTGTCCTTGAAAAAGCCTGAATCAAACCATGTAATCTTAAGTTTTTATCAATCCATAATGTATTCAATGTTGTTGCGTCAAATCCTGTTAAAAACATATTTACCACGATCAATACATCAATTTCTCTTTCTTTTACTCTTTGACTCACATCTTTATAATAATTTTGAAATTTATCAGAAGAAGTATCATAAGAAGTGCTAAACATTGCATTATAATCTTTTATAGAATTTTCTAGAAAATCTCTTGAGCTTGCATCAAGCCCTGTAGTGTCTTCTAAATTTTCGTCAATTGTTCCATCTGGTTCTTCTTCATTGGCTGTATAACTAAAAATTGTTGCAACTTTTAATTGTTGGTCGCTTGGTAAATCTTTCAACTGTTTTTGAAATTCAGTATAATAGAGCTTTGCCATATCAATAGAAGACACTGCAAAAATCGAATTAAACCCTGCTAGTCTTCTTTTTTTGAGGGTGTAAAAACTATTTCTTTTAGTCTTTTGATCAAAATGATCACGGATATATTGGACAATATTACTGATTCTTTGTGGTGCAGAAAGTGCTTTTTCTCTATCAATATTTTTTACTTTTTCATCTTCTATATTTTCGGCTTCTTTGATAGTAGAAATATAATCCACCTTGAAAGGTAAAACATTCTCATCGGCAATGGCATTGACAATAGTATAGGTATGAAGTTTTTCTCAGAATGCTTGCTGGGTAGTTTTCAAATCTGGATGTCCACCGGATGATGAATTTATAGCAAATATAGGGGTTCCTGTAAATCCAAAAATATGATATTTATTAAATGCTTTAGTGATAGCTTTGTGCATATCACCAAACTGCGAACGATGACACTCATCAAATATGAGGACAATTTGTCCATTAAAAATAGTGTGATCTGTATGTTTTTTGATAAACTTATCTAATTTTTGAATCGTTGTTATAATTATTTTTGCTTTTGGATCTTCAAGTTGTTTTTGAAGTTTTGCTGTACTTGTATTGCTATTTGCAGCTCATTTTTCGAACTTATCGTATTCTTTCATGGTTTGATAATCCAAATCTTTTCTATCAACAATAAACAGAACTTTATCAATACATGATAGCTTACTTGCAAGTTGTGCTGTTTTGAAACTCGTTAATGTTTTTCCTGATCCTGTCGTGTGCCAGATATATCCACCAGCATCTATAGTTCCATATTTTTTATAATTTGTACTGGTTTCAATTCTATTTATGATTTTTTCTGTTGCTACAATCTGATATGGTCTCATAACCAAAAGGGATTTGTCAGCAGTGAAAACACAGTATTTAGTCAAAATATTTAGAATTGTGTGTTTTGCAAAAAAAGTTTTGGTAAAATCTATCAAATCGGTTATTGGTCTATTGGTATGATCTGCCCACCAACTCGTAAATTCAAAACTATTGCTTGATTTTTTGCCTTTCTTGTTGTTGTCACCAATTTGTTCTAATATATGAGAAAAACGAGTTGTATTGCTGTAATACTTGGTATGTGTCCCATTGGAAATAACAAAAAGTTGTACATACTGAAAAAGGCCATTTGATTCCCAAAAACTCTCTCTTTGATAACGATTGATCTGATTAAATGCTTCTTGGATAGCTACTCCTCTTCTTTTAAGTTCGATATGAACGAGGGGTAATCCATTGACTAATACAGTCACATCATAACGATTTGATCTTTGTCCGTCGTTAGTTTCATATTGATTGATAACTTGGAGATTGTTGTTGTGAATATTTGATTTATCAAGGAGATTAATAACTTTGAAAGATCAATCATTATGGTATAAGATTTTGCGATAATCTTCTTGGATAGTGGTCGTTTTTTCTATAATTCATTGATTCGGATTCGCAATTTCTTTTTCAAAAAAAGTTTTCCATTCAACATCAGTAAAGTGATAGTCGTTGAGTTTCTCTAGTTGTCTTCTCAAATTTACAACCAGATCATTTTCCTCATGAATCGTAATATATTCATAAGCCTGTGTTTGTAGTTGAGCGATAAACTCTTTTTCGAGAGCATCTTCACTCTGATAGTGCTCAGATTTTCTCGGAGATGGAGTAAATTGAGCAACTACGGTGCTTTGTGTATTTTGTGCTACAAGTTTGATGTCTTTGTTTGTCATGGTGTTTCTAATTGCTTTAAATTATAAATAACTTCTCATTTTCTCGATAGATTGTTTTAATTCTTCTGGTGTTGGAACTCATCAATTTTCTTTGGGATGATGAATTTTGTTCCTGATGTAGGTATGAATTGTTACCTTGTTTTGAGTGCCTTTAAATGGACTATCTATAGGTTCATTTTTCTGAATATTAAAAACTGTATAATCTCTTGCTTCATGACACAGCATCATATAATATCTATTATCAGTTTTTTTAATATACTCTGATGTTTCTAGTAATCTATCTTTCACCTGTCTTTTGCTTAATGCACTTAAATTAGCAATAACATTTTTATTCATATCATACAGAGTACCCATACTTACTTCTGCCATCTATATTCTCC
>CAZEFV010000062.1:4506-5198 GCA_964511595.1 uncultured Candidatus Peribacteria bacterium | reverse complement strand
TTATTGAGTAAAAAAAATTATTTTTTGGTAATCTCAAATCCTTGTGGAGTATCTTTTATTTCGAATCCTGCTTCTTGAATATCACTTCTTAACTGATCTGCAAGTGTGTAGTTTTTTTCTTGTTTTGCTAGTATGCGTTGATGTGCAAGATCAGTGATGTGATCAGGGATATCTTTGGCTGTATGTTTGTTCTCTGCAGAGAAAAGGTCGCATTTTAAAATATTTTCATCAAATCGTTTTATAATAGCTTTTGTCTGGTGATTTGGCTTTGAAAGTAAGGAATTGAGTGTTGAAAGAAATTTTGGAGTATTGAAATCATCAGCAAACGTGGAAGCAAGAGCGATAAAATCTGGATCATTTTCTTTTAAAAAGGATGAGTCTTGCTCTGAGCTGAGTGTTTCGATCTTTTTTTTCAGATTTTCTCTGGTCTTCTTTGCCTGAGAGAGAGCATCTCGAGTGAAATTTTGGAAAGTACGATAATGAGCCATAAAAAAGAAAAATCTGAGATCTAATGCAGAAAATCCTTTTTCTTTGATATCGTCTAACGTATATATATTTCAGAGAGATTTTGACATCTTTCCTCCCTCTACCTGTAGAAATTCGTTATGAAGTCGATAATTTACTCGACGATCGGGTCTTTTTATCTCAAATGCAGCTTCCTTTTTCTATCTATGTGCCTGATTTTTGTACTT
>CAZEFV010000062.1:0-4496 GCA_964511595.1 uncultured Candidatus Peribacteria bacterium | reverse complement strand
TTTGGATGATGTACGGTAATGTGATCTGCTCCTCCATGATGAAGATCAAACTGCTGACCTAAATATTCGCTCGACATTGCACTACATTCGATATGTCGTCCTGGGAATCACATTCCATAAGGAGGGAAGTCTCGTTCCATCTGTCTTTTTTCTCCTTTTGGTGAAAATTTTCGCAGAGCAAAATCTGTTGGATTTCTTTTTTCACTCATTTCTACTCTTTCTCCTGCGTTTAGATTTTCTAATCTTTTTTTGTAGTTTGGCCCCATAAGCTCTCCATACTCCTCTACTCTTGAGGTATTCATATAGATCCCGTCTCCTGGAATGATGTAGGTGTACCCTTTATCTATGAGTATCTGAACGAGTGCCTGCTGCTGAGAGATATGATCCGTGGCACGTGGCATTACGTCAAAAGCAGTAATATGCATTTGTTCTAGTCCTTCTAGAAATTGTTTTTCATATTTTTTTGCTACTTCTCGTGCGGTGATTCAGTCTTTTTTTGCTCCTTTTTCTAATTTATCTTCTCCGGTATCTCCATCGGAGGTAAGATGTCCAACATCGGTGATATTCATTACAGATTTTACGGGATATTGATAGAGATTTTGGAGGACGTTGCGGATCAAATCTGCAGTAAAAAAAGCACGATAATTCCCGATTGATGGAGTAGAATATACCGTAGGTCCACAAGAATACATCCCTACTATTTCGGATTTTTTTTGTTCAAAAAGAGGGATAAAAGGCTGTTTGGCGTGAGTGAGTGTATTGTATAGTTGGAGCTGAGGAATCATGGTCGATCTGAATGATAAAAAACTGTCTGAAACTAGCTAAAATGTAAGGTTTTTATCTCACTTTTCAAGTGTGTTTTTTTGCTCTATTTTTTTTGACTTGACTTTTGAAAAAAAATGAGTATAATGGAAGATAGTGTCTTGCTTTTTGGAAGGCTAATTTACGGTTGTTTTTGGGAGGTAAAAGGATAAACTGTGATCAGTTTTTTTATTTTTTTTAAATTATTGATTATGAGTGAATTTGGATGAAATAAACCTCAGATTGTAGCGCCTGGAGGATCACATACAAAAGCATTGGTAGCATCTGCTTATGGAGCTGAAGAAGTGTATGTAGGAGTGCCGTTTACTTCTTTGAGAATGAGGCAAAATAAACTATATAGTTTTGATGAGTTGCAAAAAACGGTCGAAAGTTTACATAATAACTGAACTAAAGCGCTATTGACGATGAATATTTTCCCGAGAAATAAGGATATTCAGATTTTTGAATCGGTAGTAGAGAGAATTGCTCAGTTAAATCCTGATGCAATCATTTTCTCTGATCCTGGTACATTTCATACGATTAGAAAATATTTGCCAAATACTCCTCTGCATCTCTCGACTCAGACTACTACTCTCAATTATGCTGCAGTAAAATTTTGGGCAGACTTGGGTGTGAAAAGGATTGTACTTGCTCGTGAACTGCATATCGATGAAGTAGCTGAAATTAAAAAACAAGTGCCAGAAATGGAGCTCGAATGTTTTGTGCATGGGGCGATGTGTATGAGTTTTTCTGGCAGATGTTTACTTGGTGATTATCTCTGATGAAGAGCAGGAAATCGCTGAGAATGTAATCATGCATGTAGATTTAAATATAAAGTGTTTCTAGAAGAAGAGAGAAGAAGCTGAAAACTTATGGAGGTGACGAGTGATGAGGATGGTGAACATATTTTGTCTTCGAGAGATTTGTGTACAATTGAGAGATTGAATGAGATCATTTCTATAGTCGATGCGATGAAAATAGAGTGAAGAAGTAAGTCAGAATTTTATGTCTGAGCGATTGTAAAAGCTTATAAACATGTACGTGACTGTCTCTTGTTAGGGAAAAAACCAGATTCTCAAATTATGGATCTGGTACACATGGTGCCACATAGAGAGTATCGAGAGGGATTTTTATTGCATCCATTGAGTGCATATCCGGATGGTGAAGGAGTTGATCCTGAAATCAACCAGACAACTCGTGAACTCTGAACTGCTGGACCACTCTTTGCTCGTAATTTTTATGGAGTATTTGAGTCGGAGACTCTGGAAAAATGAGGAAATCTTTATCGTGCAATTTCACCCAAAGAGACGATTATGAGGGGTATGAAGCTGAAGTATTTGACTCCTGATGGGATGGGAGAATTGGAGATCTTGGATATCCTAGATCAAAAGGGTAAAGAGAAAAAAAAGGCTGATTGTAACTGTGATAAAGTGTTTATTCAGACTTCTTTAACTGATTTGCCAGCATGGACGCTGACATATGTGGAGCCTCAGAAATAGAAAAAAATAGCGTAATTCTATACGAATTACGCTATTTTTCTTTCTTACTTTAATTTGAATGCCATTACCTGAGAAGAGCTGGCTATACTATTTTGTAGGAGATTGGAAAGTAAATCTTGCCCCTGAGCTTTTATCTCGGCATTGGTGCTTGTGGTAGATTGATAGAGATTCATCCGAGTAGCTACGATCGTTCTTTCATCTTGGGTAAGGTCTGCAAAAGGAGTCGTATTCTTTTGGAGAAGTCCATTTGCTGCAGCTTTTACTTTCTCTACATTGATTTCTTTTCCATAGATTCCTGCGATTTCTTCAAATCCTTCTTTAGCATTTATTTTATTCATCAATACATTTCCAACCTGAGAAAATAAGTTGTTTACTTCAGTATTAAAATATCTCATTACGGCGATTTTAGCTCTTTTCAAGGTAATCTCGTCTGGAGTTGTCGCCCCAAAAAATTGTTTGATTTCTGCATCTGTAAGTCTAAAAGCGTAGTATGTCCCTATATTATTTGTGCTGATCAGATCGAGGTATCCTGCCTGCGAAAGTCTGATAAGATTCCCAATTGCTCCATACTCCTCTACTTCTCCTGAAATAGGATCGAGTTTTGCGAAGAAACGGTGGAATAGTGATTCATTCCCTTCTCCCATACCTACAGTTCCGATATTTTGATCGATGATAAAGTATTTGATATTATTTTGTTTGAATCTCCAATAAGCTTTACATAAATCATTATCAGATGCATATTCTCGGATTTTTGTGGAGGCTCAAAACTGGATGTTTCGTTGATTTGGGATAAAGTATTGGATGTATGTTCCCTCGATCAGTACCCCGTCTTCGTTTGGACGTCATTCTAATGCGGAAATAATAGGATTATACTGCGGGAATTGTAGATTAAATACATGTTTTGCTGAGTAAGGGAAGATCGTTTTTGTAACCGCTTTTCCTTCGTTTGTAAAGAGTGTTTCTTGCCCAAAGTTTCCTTTGTATCGTACGAATGGTCCTGAAGCTCCTTGAGAAGAAATTCTGATAAAATTGAGAAATATTTGTATTGCAATTGCTATTAAAACGATTCCTAAAATGAGATTCAGTTTTTTATTTTCTTTTTTACTATGAAGAGAGATAAAAAAGGCTGTTAAGGTCATCATAGTTCGAGAAATGAGCACCGTTCCATACCAAAGGATAGCAGAAGCGATTTCTCGCCATATTGCTCGTCCTATCAGTGTAGTAAGGGAAAGAGCAATCAGTGTTTTATCTTTTTTTACGATGGCATATGGTAGAGCGACAATCAGTATAATGAAGAGGAGAATCCATGCAAATCCTAAATCAGTATAATAGGAACTCAGATTTTGAAGAGATCGGTTAAATATGATATTATTTGGTACGAGATATCTGTAAGGAATTGCCAATGATTCTGTGCTAGATTTGATAGCAAATGATTGATAAAACTGTCTCAATGCTACGATATGATCACGATATTCTAGTGGATTATAATTTGTGCCAGATGTGTTTTTGCTATCAAAAGTGTCAATTGCGTCTTTTAATAAAAGACCACCTCTGCTTTCTTTGTCTTTTAGTGAGTTATATATTTCTTTTAGGTTGGTTATTTCGAAATTGTCTACAGCATTTCCGTTACTACAAAGGAGTTTTGCTGCTTGATCAAAACCATAACATGTGTCTGAAGTAGGGAAAAATAGTTTTAATAGTGGATATACTGCATTTTTTTCGCTGGTGAATTCTTTTCGTCCGTATCCTACATATCTTCCAAGATCTTCATTACCTTGTGGAGCTGTTGTTAATCAGTCCATAAGCTCGGTATCGCTCCAGTTATTCCCTGCGGCAATACACGATTCTGCTTTTTGCTGATTATCAATTCGAGATGTTGTCGGCTGTACACCAAGTTGAACTGCTTGTTCGTCAATGAGAGATTGTTCTTCGAGACTGATTTCTGATGTGTTTGCCTGAGCTAATAATCCTTTTACAATTGCTTTTGTATCGAAGGTCTCTTTGTAACTTTGTTGTACTATGAGTCGTGGTGCCTTAAATATACATAAGGTGACGATAAAGCTGATGATCAATCCGCATAAATAGGTAAAAAGTGTTCAGATTTTTTTTCTTGTATTTTTATTGATAAATGAGAGAATCAATCCGATTATTGTGATAATTGTTCCGATAATAATGAGATATTTTGCCTGAGTGAGA
>CAZEFV010000061.1:0-5212 GCA_964511595.1 uncultured Candidatus Peribacteria bacterium | reverse complement strand
CTTTCGTAGATGCTGGAGGATGTGTGGAAGTATGGAGTGGTGAAGTGCAAATTAGTAAACAAGTTTGTCGACCTGAAAAGACAATTCCCGTACAACAAAAATCAGATTTTTCTTCTCTTTCCCTTAGAATATTAGATATTCTCTGGGATCCTGAAGGATCGGATACTGATAAAGAGACGATTACGATTGCTAATGAATGAAATGATAGCATCAACTTAAACGTAATTAAAATGAACGTAAATGGAACAAATAAAAATATTGCTGGTATGATCAATCCTGGAGAAAGCCTTACCCTGAAAGGAACTTTTGGTTTTCCTAATTCAACGAAAGATGGAAGTGAAGTCGTGGTGAATCTCTTTTCAGGAAGTCAGATTTTTTCTACTTTTAGATATCAGCCTAATAAAGAAAAAAATGTTAAAACCTCCACAGGTAATATGGTTTTAGATGGAAAATATAAGGGATTACTGTGGGAAATAATGGAGCTCGTTTATGATCCTGAATGAAGTGATAAAGATAGAGAAGTTGTACAATTAAGGGTTTTTTACGATCTTGAAGAGGATTGACTCCTTTTGACAGGTGTCGATTTTACTGATTTTTCTTTAGAAATTTGACCTTGGGAAGAATATGCTACATGAACCTCAAAAACTAAATCGTTAAAATCTCTCTGATTTTTATCTTTTGATTCTGATTTTTGAACTCTTATGAGTCAAGAATTTTTTTTGACAGGAGATTGGCAAATGCCTAATTCAAAAGCTACTTGTGTTAAATTATTACTAGGAAAAGAAACAATAGCTGAAAAATGTTATACACTAGACTTTCCTCCAGAAGAAACAGCCGTACATCTGTGACAATCTGATAAAGATTTGATTGGAACGGTAAAATTTGTCAATATTTTACCTAATCCAAAAGGTTCTGATTGAGGAAAAGAGGAAATTGTTTTGAAATGGGAAATTGAAGATAAGGCTGAAAATTTTTATCCTCTTTCTCTGACTAGTTGATTTTCCTTACTCATTAATGGGAAAACTAAAAAGAAGTTGACAGGAGAATTATTACCAAATAGTGAGGTTATCTTAAAAGGTAGTTTTTGACTACCCAATACTGCATCTTGTATTGACTTACTTTATGGAGAACGTATTTTAGACACTTTTTGCTACGGGAAGGCGAAAGATGGAATCAGATTTTTTAAAAATAACACTTCTGTACAGGAAATATCCTCCGAAGATTTGGCAATTGTAAAATGAATTTCTCTCGTTAAAGTTGAGGATCAGCTTTGTATCACTTATCAAAAAGTTCAATTTGCATGTAAAAAAATTCCTAATTCTACTACACTGAAAAATGCTACACTTTTATCCTTTCAAAATGCCTTTTTAGCAGAAATTGAAGATTTTTTGAGAGAAAATTATAGTTTACTCTTTTATCAGACAGAGCTTCAAGAACTTTTTTCGTATTATACTCAAGTTAAAAAAGAAATAAAAAGCTGATCTTATCAAGTAAAATCTCTTGATCCGTTTTTTGGTCGTCGATATCAGCAAACTGCTGAAGAGTATCTCTCCACCTCTTTTCAAGATATCTTTGTACAACAATTTGGACAGGAAAGTGTTGATATGTTTTCTTTTTATAAAAATAAGTTATAAAAAATTGGATAAAATAAACATTATCCAATTTTGTATCTTTTAATCTTCAGATATTAATTTATAACTAATACCTAAAGCTAGGTTAGCTTTTTTATCTCTATTCCAAATATTTGCACAGAGGAAAACACTCTTAAAAAAGGTAATCTCTCCTCCTAGAATCATATAAACATCTCCTCTATCCGTATCTCTAGCGTCATATGCGCATGCTACACTAAGAGAAATGTTTTTAAATAATTCTTTGGAACATTTTATTGTTCCGATCATTTGATCTTTTATTTCGTTTTTTTGATCAAATGTATTATATACGGTTTGCACCGATATATTTATTATGTCTTGTGAATAAATGAATTCAAAATAAAGACTTTTAAAATCCATAACTTTATTTATTTCTTTTTTTTTCCACAATCCATATCTACCACCTAAAGAGGTGGAGATTTTTTTCAACCAAGATTCTTTACATGAAACTTCAAAAAAAAATAATGATTGTGTTGTTTGGTTTTTTATTGCACTTTTATTGAAAGTTGCTGAGATATTCCAGCCACTTTTATAATATACACCTGTTTTTAGGTTGCAACCTACTGGTGTTATATTATTATTACCAAATAAACCATCATAGGGATTCCCAATTCCTATTTCTAAAATGTTTTTTTTTAATTTTCGATCGCTCAAGGGTAAATCTTCTTGAGCTTTTAACATAAATGATGTTGCTACAATACAACATATGATGAATAATCTTTTCATTTTTTATCCTTTTTATTAATTTTTTATTAATTTCTATAATAGATAATTTTACAATAAAGTCAATAGATTTTTATCATCACTCTCTTCTTTTTTTTCTTGACATTCACCTGCAGATGTATAGGTACATGTTATGTATAATTTTTTTCCAGAAATTCATCTTTTAGATTTTTTTTTCTCTTATTGGCGATTTTTACTGATCGTAGGGATGAGTTTTTTTATTCGAAGATCTTTAAGGTGGGATACTGAAAAATCTAGAATTATGTTAAGAAATTGATTGGTTATTGGTAATTTCTATCTTTTTTTACATCTTTTTTTTCGCCCTATACTGAATATTGAGCCAGCATTATTTATTCTTTTAGCTTTATTTGTCTGAGGAATGATATGGGTCGCTCAACAAGATCGAAACTGGAAAAAGAAAAGAGTTTTGTGCTTGATTGGAGGTTTTTTTTCTATTGGGATACTGATTTCAGGCTTTTTTTATCTCTATTCTGAGGCTCCAGATGTTGAAGGTTTTATCGCAAAACAAGAAAAAAAATTAATCATCACTTCTCCTATATCTCAACCAAAAACCGAGGCGTATCTTCTTTTGCAGCCGAATCAGAACTGAAAAAAACAGGATATTTTATTTAATATTGGAAAACAAGAGTTTTTGCTTCCTTCTTTGACCGAAATCGATTTTATTTCAAAAGAAGCAGTTAATAGTGGTCAGGCTTTTATTCTTTTTGAAAATGGGAATCTGTTAGAAATTTACCCTCAGAAACAAATAGTTATTGATAATGGAACGATTACTTGATTTCAAACTATAGATCTTATGACGTGATTTTTTACTCATTCTTTATTGCTATCTTATATTTATGATCTTCAAAAATATTTAGAACAGCAAATTGGTTCTCCTTTTGTGCAGTTATCTTTTTTTCATCAAATCAATCAGGGTATTCTTTGACGCTTGTCTTATGTATTTCCGGGTTTTTTTGCAACCAATAAGGAAAATGCTCAGCTTTTTAATTATTTTTTTTCTTTATCTCATGAGGATAGTTCTTTACTAAATCAGGGTAAATATCATATTGAAGAAAAAGATTCAGGTTTCTTTTCTCTTTTTGAAATGTTTTTCACAAATGCTAAAGTTTTTAACAAAATAGAAGGGGAATACTGTATCACAAAACGGGGAAAATGTTAATTTTCTTAACAAATTCACAATCTAAAAAAAATCTGAAGAATAGAAAAAGCTCTCAAAATACCTTCAAATAGATTTTCACAAAACAACTCAGAAGATGTTATTATAATTATTATTAATTCTTTATATTTATATAATTTAATTAAAGATTACAAATAGATGTTAATTTCTTTTGGGGTTGAAAGTTTTTCTTAAATCATTAGTTTATTGATAGTTATGGTAATACAGGTACAGCGAAAGCTACTGTTGATCGGATAGATAAAATTAGTCCTTATGCTAAAAGTCTTACTTATACTCCAGACACTGATACAAATCTCCCTGTTGAAGTAATGTTAATTCTTAGTGAAATCGGTACAATTCCTTGATGGAATCAGATGAATGATATTACTTTTACTAAAACATACTCTTGATCTATAATAGATACGGTGACCTTTTATGATTTGGTAGGTAATGCATGAACTACCGGTATTGCTATTTCCTGGATAGATACTAATGCGGTAGTAGGAACTGTGTCCTATGATGTGTCTAGTGCTACATCAGGTAATGTAACAGCCTCAGTAAGCTTTAATAAATCATGAGTAACTGTAACAAATAATGGAGGAAAAGTGGATTATTTCTTTACCAATAATGGTGAATTTACTTTTGAGTTTATTGATAGTTATGGTAATACAGGTACAGCGAAAGCTACTGTTGATCGGATAGATAAAACCTCACCAACAGCAACCGTTGAATACTCTCTAATTTCTCTGACGAGTGGTAATGTTGTAGCTACATTAACTTGATTTAGTGAATTACTTACCATTACCAATAATGGAGGAAGTAATACGTATGTTTTTACGGGTGATGAAAGTTTTTTATTCACTTTTAAAGACGCTGTTGGAAATACAGGAAGTGCTTTAGCTCAGGTGACCTGGATCTTAAATACTTCTCCTGTAGCTACTGTTCATTATTCTTCTACTGGAATGACAAATCAAAATGTAACAGTAAGTCTTACATTTGATAGACCTGGAGTAATTGTTTTAAATAATAGTGGTAGCATGGAATATACCTTTAAAAACAATGAAAGCTTTACGTTTGAATTTATAGATTACCTGGGAAATACAGGAAGTCAAACGATTACAATGAATTCTATTGATAAAACTCCTATTATAGCCTCATTACAATATACCACCAACATCAACTTATAATTCTGTGAAATCAATCATTTCTTTTAATAAATCAGGTATTGTTATCACAAACAATAGTGGGAATAATGAACATTTATTCACTAAAAATTGAACATTTGTTTTTGAATTTATAGATTTGGCTGGAAATACTGGAACTAAAATTGCCACTGTATCTTGGATATCTTCAGCATGAGGTATAGCTCGTAGAAATCTTAGATCTCTCTCTATTCACCCTCTTGTGACTGGTACAACTCTTACATGAACTTCTCTTAATACTTCTTGAGTAACATCATTCCATCAAACTTATCAATGGGCACAAACCTTAGGTTTGACAACAAAACCTACTTATGAAGAAGCGAAACTTTTAGATGCCGTTAGCAGGGCTGAGGCGGCAAAAATCATCAGTATTTATGCTATTACTATTCTTCAGAAAGAACCAGATACTTCTAATGTTGCTTGTACTCAGTTTAAAGATTTATCTTTGATTAATTCAGAAT
>CAZEFV010000060.1:0-5252 GCA_964511595.1 uncultured Candidatus Peribacteria bacterium | reverse complement strand
GTTTTTGTTGCATTGAGTGGACATTTTTCATTTCAAGAAGATCTTTTACAAGAATGTTATCTTGTGGGCCCCAATATGGTTTTTTCTAATTTTCTTATGGATCGGGCCTACCCTAAAAAATTTGTAGTAGAGAATAAAGAAAATCTTATTACCACTTATTCAAGTTTGATATCATGAGCATTTTGATTGCGAAAATTCTCTGAATATATTCAAAAAAATGCGACATCTTTTATTCCCATGTCTATAGATACCCAAAAAAAGAGAGGATTTTTATGTTTTATAGGGTGTAAAGAATATAGAAATTTGCCTTTCCAAGTACGAAAAATATTTATCGAAACGCTTGCAAAGGCATTCCCAAAAGAAAAAATTGTAGTAATAGACGACCACACAAATGCTCTTTATGATAGGTTCTCTACAGACTCCTTTCCAAGCAATGTCATTATAGAAAGGAACTCGTACTCACTAGAAGAATTCAAATCTTTTTGTTCAAATTTTCGTCTACTTATTTGACTTGATGGTGGAGGGTTTAATTATGTGAGAACGGTTTCTTCAAGTATTACTATTTACACTTTAGGAAATTACAAAGTTCGATCTCAATATACAGGTTATCCATATACAGAGAGTTCTCTTAATAAGAAGTATTCACTTGCAACTTCTAAAATATGAGAAAAGACCTTTGCTTATCTTTACAAAAAAAGTCGATTATTACCAACCAATGAAGTAATTAGTCCAAAAAATGATTTTTTCCTTGATTTCCCTATTGATAACATTATCAACTCAATAAAAAGTTTTTATTTTAATAAATAAGTATAAATGGTAAAAAAAGAGACAGTGACAAAAGTCTATAACAAACTAGGAGATGTATTTGAAAAGTTCCCTACGAAAGTAAAAAGACATCAAAAAAGGGAAGAGAAAAAAAAATCTGAGACCCCTCAAAGTCTTTTACATCATGAGAAACAGGTTTATTCTCAGCATGGAGAAGATGGAATTATTGCAGAAATTTTTAAAAGAATAGGAAAGACTAATCAGTTTTTTGTAGAATTTTGTATTCAAACTGGAGAAGAATCAAATTGTAGACTTTTGTTAGAACAGGGACGAAAAGGTTTACGAATAGAATGAAGTGCAGAAGATGCTCAAAAAGCAGAAAATTTATTTAAAAATTATGCAATTACTATCGTTAATGAATTTATCACAAAAGATAATATTCAGCAAATTTTTCAAAAAAACAACGTCCCAAAAGATATGGATCTATTATCAATAGATATTGATGGGAATGATTATCATATTTGGGAGGCTATCACAGATTATGAGCCGAGAGTAGTGATCATTGAATATAATGCTAAGTATCTGCCAAATAAAGAATTTGTTATGCCTTATCAAGAAAACTTTATGCGAGATGGTAGTAATTTTATGGGATCTAGTCTAAAATCTCTTGCAAAGCTATGAAAAAAGAAGGGATATACATTAGTTTGTTGTGATTCTGTAGGAGGAAACGCTTTTTTTGTTAGAGATGAGCTAATCAATGAGGAATATATATATATATAGATACTAAGGATAATACATCTTTTCATTATACTTCTCCCAAGTATAATAAGATTTTTTTTGGACATACACCTAAACGAATCAAGAAGTTTTTTAATTCTATAACTAAACAATAATCATGAAAATGTTTTTACACAGATGTGCCCTGGTTAAAAATTACCGAAAATATACAAAAAGTGTGAGTTTCATGTGGAGAGTATTTTTGTTGTTTTGATTATTTAGTTTACCAGGATTAAATAAATTTCAAGATGTCCTAAATAAAAAACTAAGGAGAGAGTATATTTTTACAACACCATTTTGAAAATTTATAGGAAGAACTAGTAATGCACGATCCGTAATGCAAGAAGATTATGAATTAGAAACAAAGAAAGTATTATTACACAACGCAAAAAAATATAATTCAGAGGATAAATATTTTTTAAATATTTGAACACATGTTGGAAGACGAGCGATTGATTTAGCTAAAAATTATAATTATCAGGGAGTATGTTTTGAACCATCACCAGAAACATTCAAATCGTTAAAAGTTAATGCGATTCTTTCTGATGTAGAAAGTAAACTCAGATTTTATAATTTAGCATTAGGGGATGAGGATTCGACAATGAAGTTTGTATACCAACCATCTCATGATTGAGGTTCTCACATTGTACAAACTGATGAGGATCTTATAATAGATAAAGATTCTATTCACATTAATGTTCCAGTGAAGAAGTTGGACTCATTGATTGATGAAGAACTTCTAAAGAAAACAAGGTTAGTACTTATAGATGTAGAGTGATTTGAATTAAATGTTCTAAAAGGAGCAAGAGAAAGTCTAAAAACTTTTAAAAATATAGATATTGTTATGGAAATTTTTCATTATAATCCTAAGAAAAAAGAAACCATAGCTTTCATGGAAGAACTTGGGTATTCATCAAAAAAAATAGGAAAAGATGACCGAATCTTTAGTAAAGAATAACTTTCTAATATTCTAATTCTAGGGAATAATGATTTTTACTTACTATTCCTGTCTTATAATAATGAATAAAATAAAAATACTTGTATTTCAGTTTTTCCTTTTTTTGGGAAATGTGATAGGAAACATAATAAAAATATTTAGATGACAAGAAACAATAAATATCAATCAAATTCAAAAAATTACATTTAATCGCAGAGATCGTCTATGAGATGCGATTATTACAAAACCTTTTATTATTATTTTCAGCAAGTATTTAAAAGAAGAGCTCCATCTCCAAACCGAAATCGAAATTTTGACAAATGAGTATAATGATTTTCTCTTTCGTGATGAAAATCGATGAAAATGGTATATCACCACACCACAAAATATTCCTCTTCGTGAATATTCTGAATCTGTACTAACATCAATTGTAAATAACTTTTTTGCACTTATAAAGTGATTAAAAATGGTGAAATGAAATAAAAAACAGGAATATCATGAGGCTTTATTGGATCTCGTAGCAGATCCGGCGGTTTTATATACTTTATATAGACCGTGACTTTTCATTGCTACGTGCAACCTATTTATTAATAATTTTATTCCCAACTATTCCTTAAAACAAAATTTTGTAGGAAGAAATAAGGAAAACTTAATCTCTCAGTATATTTCTTTAGTTTCTAGATGCTTCAATTTACCTAACTTCTCTGATTATGTCAATAAGCATATTGATCTTTTTTATATAGATTATAATACATCAGACAAAAAAAACGGAATTTTGATCTTTATCGGAAACAAACCTTTTCGTAATCTAGATATCTCTACACGAAAAAAAATAATTCAAGAATTCTCAAAAGAATATCCATCTAAATGAATTACAATAGTAGATGATAATCAAAATTTCCTTTATCAGGAGCTAAATAAAGAGAAACGACCGAAAAATATTTTTTTTCAAAAAAACACATTTAATATACATGAATTCCAAAAATTCGCGAATAATTTTGAGCTTATTGTTGGAATTGATGGAGGAGGTTTCAATCTGATTAGAACATTAACGAATAGTATTAATATTTTTACATTAGGAAATCCCAAAGTGCGATCTCTTTTTGCTGGAAATAAAAATTATACAAAAAAAAGACTACATAAAAATTATACTTTCTATATTGTAGAGATAAATAATAAAACCTTCTGATATATACAAAAACAACACCCCCTTTTACCATCATTTGATCATGAAATAAGTCCTAATATTTTTTCTGATTTCCCAGTAAAAAGTTTTGTTGAAACGATAAAAACTCAGTTCTAATTTTAACTTTCATGGTAGAGAAAAAAATATGCCAGTTTATCTCTTTGAGCCATACAAAATGTTTTTTAAGATATCGTCCTTTATGTAGAATATGTGGATTAAAAATGTGGTACCATAGAACTTCTAAACAGTAGGGTTCAGTAGACCATGCATATAAAGAAAGAAGTCTGATATTTAGAATTTTTTTGTAAAAAGCTTTAGTTCTAAAATGAATATTTTTACGAATGACTCAAAAATTTGCACAACAAAACATAGAAAGAATAATAGGAAGTTTCTTTTTAGCTCAAAAAATTAAAGGGTAATAATGTGATAAGGATATCTGTTCTATTTTTTCTGATTCTGGAGTCCCATGGATCGTAATTCGTCCCTTTTTATCCAAGAGAAATGTTGGGGTAAACGATAATTTTTTGCAAGAAAATCAATATTTT
This sequence comes from uncultured Candidatus Peribacteria bacterium, assembly GCA_964511595.1. GTDB lineage: Bacteria > Patescibacteriota > Gracilibacteria > Absconditabacterales > Absconditicoccaceae > UBA3291. The sequence continues at coordinate 1,042 of CAZEFV010000060.1, read as the reverse complement.
TTAGTCTCTTGAATATACTCTGAAATAGAAAGGTTAGATTCCATCTGATCGCAAACTCTTCCTTGCGTGAATACCGTCACATCAGCCAAATTATCATAATTCTCTACAATATGTGTCAAGTAAGTATGTGCTTCACGTCACACATTGGGTAATTTTACCCAGTTTTTTACAGGAAATCTCGGTTCTGTTTCTTTTCATTTATGGTAGATGATGAGATTGTCCGCCCACGGTTTTAACCAGTCAATATCTTCATTATAATGAGCGACAACAATATCTAACTCTCTTGTTAAGCTATTCATCATAAAGTTAAATATAAAACAAATATTATTCTCTTTGTTAATAATAACATCTAGACTAGAAAAAGCTCTTCTTTACTAACCTTTTCCGTTCCAATTTTAGAAACGACAATCCCACTTGCCTTATTTCCCAAAGCTACACTTTCGAACAAACTTTCTCCTTGAGCTAACCCGAAAACAATAGCAGAAATAAATGTATCTCAAGCGCCCGTTACATCAAAGACTTGCTTTGCTTTTGTGGGTAGATGAATAGTCTCTCCTTCCAAGGTAATGAGAGTAGCTCCTTTTTCTCCTCTAGTAACGACAATATTAGATTGTTTCTCTTTTACCAATTGCTTCCCATATTCTTCAATTTCGGTATCAGTATTTTTTATCTCTTTCCCAATTATCTTACAAAATTCCTTAAAATTTGGCTTTAAAAGATAAGCTCCTTGGAGATAAGAATACGTATTTGGTTTAGCATCCATCAGAATTTTGATATTTTTCTCCTCGCAAACAGCTTTCAACTGTATAAAAAATTCTTCACAAATCATCCCCTTATCATAATCAGAAATAACGACAAATTCATAAGGATTTCCCTTGATTCTTTCTATGATTAAGGTAATTTGTTCTGACGTTAAACGATATTTCTCTTCATAATCGACTCTGAGAAGTTGCTGATGATAAGTAGTTTCTATAAACCTCTGTTTCGTAATCGTAGGGATAGATATTTCAAAAAATAGTGGTCATATACGATTTTTGTCACA
>CAZEFV010000059.1:3324-5403 GCA_964511595.1 uncultured Candidatus Peribacteria bacterium | reverse complement strand
AATATTAGAATCTTGACTCCCTGTTTCCCAAGAGACGAGAAGGCGAGATGATCATAAAGGAGAAAGCTTCGTGATGAGAAGCAAAGAAGACGCTTTGGATTATCGTTATTTCCCAGAACCGGATTTACTTCCTCTACGCATTCATTTGTGAAAAAAAGACGAAAAAACGCAAAATATCAGCCTTCCATCGTCTTATATCCGCACTTGCAAGCAAGAGTTCTGATTTTCCAAAGAATATATCAATACGCTTCTCAATGATAAACTGCTTTTTGATCTGTTTTTTCAGCTAGTTGAGGAGTGATATCTCCCCAAAAACATCGCAAAACGAATCGCGGGACCTTTAATGAAAAGCTGAATTTCTAGTGAAAGATTTCTCAAAGAATATGCACAAAATTTTAGAAATTTTCTCAAAAAAGAAAAAGAAGGCTGACTGATGGATAATCAGCTAAAAATTATCTTTGATGAAATGCTGGATACTACGGATTCTGTTGATGAAATCATAAAAAGAAAAAGTTTTGATACTCCTATAATGGACGAAGGCACCTTAGATAAAGTGATTCAAGAGGTGATCGCAGAATTTCCACAGCAAGTAGCAGAGTTTAGATCGGGAAAAGAGGCTTTAATTGCCTTTTTTATCGGTCAAGTGATGAAAAAAACTTGATGACAATCAAACCCTCAGATAGCAAGAGAACGTTTCTTAGTATTAGTGCAATAGCAGAAAAAACTATATATAATTATAGTCAAAAATTTAAAAAAGTCAATAGAAAATTTACCAGATAATATCTAGGATTTATCATTTTGTTTGTATCGAAATGTTTTTTGTAACGAGTATGCTGATAGGTTTAGGAGCACTTACGCGGTTTCGGGTATTTCCTGGGGGGTGGTTTTCTGAATTAACCCTCAGTTTTTTACCTTATTTGATGGTTATTCTGAGTATTACTTGTCTCATTATGATTATGCGTACCTATGGACTGTTAGTATTCCCTCGAGGTAAAAAAAATAATCGACTAACATATGTCATAGTTACTTTACGAAGCGGTATCTTGTGAGGATTTATGTGGGCAGAATTTTTTGACTTTTATTGAAATCCTCTCTCAAAATATGAATCAACTAATAAAATAAATACCGTCAACGAAATCCTCTCTTCCACCGGAAAAATAGAAAAGCAAGCGATCACCATATATTATGCTAATATCCTCTATGATAACTACAATTTTTTTGCATTACAACAGGAGATCGAGGCCATCAATCCCGATATTGTTGCGTTGGTCGAGTATTCAGAGGAACATGCCGTTATGAATGCGTTTTTTAAAGAAAAATTCCCCTATGTAAACGCCACCTCTTGGTCAAAGATTCATGCAGGGAACGTCCTTTTCAGCAAATATCCAGTAGAAAACCTTATGGACAAATATCCTATAGAATTAGGGAAGTGGAGATATAATTATGTAAAAATTGACGCTGAAAGACCCCTTTATCTCTATCTAGTCCATACTTCAGCGCCGAGTTGATTTGAGAATTTTTATATGAGAAATGAGCAACTGATGAGATTAACACAAGACTTTTTCATACAAAAAGAAGACAGAAAATCTGACGATAACGTAATTATGGTAGGGGATTTTAACGTGTCCCCTCGATCAGTATATTACAAAGATTTCGCTAAAACATTTTCCCCAATGATGGAAAACGCCTTTCTAAATACGTCATCCGCGTTTACTCGATGTATGAAAGATCATCCTACTATTTGTTCACATATTGATCATCTCTTCCTTTCAAGGACATTGGATTTGAAAAAACTGGAGGTGAAAAAAGTGCCAGGATCTGACCATAGAGCACTAGTTTTTACAGTTGAGGGGTAGTTTTACTGAAAAAAATACGAATAGCCTCTTCTAAATCATGGTAATCTGAAATTTGGAGGAGGCTATTTTTCCATTCTCTAGATTCAGGGATACCTTTTACGTATGCAAATAAAAATTTTCTAAAAGCAATAAGACGATGTTTTATAACATCAGGACATTGCTCAGAGATAAAAGAGGGAGATCCTCTTTCTCATCAAAAGTAAGCAAAAAGCTCTTCACTATG
>CAZEFV010000059.1:0-3314 GCA_964511595.1 uncultured Candidatus Peribacteria bacterium | reverse complement strand
AGTGATATTCTAGGTGACGTAAGATGACTTCAAGTTTCTCTTCGTGAGAAGGATAATGAGGAGTAAAAATCCAAGGATTCCCAATAGCCGCCTGTCCAATCATGATTCCATCCAATTCGTAGCGTTTTTGATATTCGATAGCCTGATCGTAGCTTATGATTCCACCATTTCAGATCACAGGGCAATGACATGCAGAGTCCACCTCAGCAATCCAATCCCAATCTACTTCTCCACCATAGAGTTCTTTTAAAGTCCTTCCATGGATAGAAATTTTCGAGCAATATTTACTCGCCTCAATCAAAAATGCTTTTTGAGCAGGCTTGTCCAAGGTATTTATTCCCGTTCTCGCTTTGATCGAAAAAGGGAGATATTTCAAGGATCCAGAAAGCTTTTTGATGATATTCAGCGTTTTTTCTCTATTTTTCATAAGTTCACTTCCTCCACCTGATTTCATCACGGTAGTAGAGGGGCATCAGGTATTCAATTCTATTCACGAAAAAAGAACCCCATAATCTTGCTCGATTTTGATGGCAGCTTTGACTAATGTTTCTTCGTTTCCTCAGAAAATCTGAGCAATGGGATGTTGTACAGCAGTAGTCTCGAGATGCTCTGCTACTTTATCAGGATTGATAAGAAAGCCTTCCACATTCATAAACTCTGTCCAAAGTGTCAGAGTATCTTCACTCTTCCCTCGTTGCTGAAAAACCTCTCGCGTGATCTGACGAGTCGCATTATTGGTGATTCCATCCATAGGAGCGAAACAGAGGTTAGCCATATTCTATCCAATTAAATTTTTCCCAGTCATTTCTGCTGGAACTTCCAGTTCAAACATCTGTAATATCGTAGGAGCAAAATCAGAAAGTTCCCCCTTTTTTGCGATATTTTTTTGCACTTCTCCACCTTTTATCCACCAAAATGGCACTAAATTAGTCGTGTGGGCAGTCTTTGGAGCTTCAGGAGTTCCCATTTCCTCGCAGTTACCATGATCTGCAGTGATCAAAAGATCTATATCAAATTCTTTGCTCACAGCTAATAATTGTTCTAGAATAGTATCAAGTTTTACTACCATAAGCTTGCAGGCATTCATATCTCAGGTGTGACCGACCATATCGCCATTAGCAAAATTCACCACAAAAAAATCAAAAAGCTGAATCTTTTCACGAAAGGTATCCATAATTTCCTGTGCCGACATCTCAGGATCTAGATCAAATGTCGCGACTTTATGCGAAGGGATGAGACAATTTTCCTGCCCTTCATAGACTGTTTCTTTCTCCGCATTAAAAAACTTTGTCACATGAGCAAATTTTTCCGTCTCTGCAAGATGCAGTTGCTTAAGTTTCCCTTCAGAAATAAGCTCGGGTAGTGTGTTTTTTACATCTCTTTCTGCCAAAAAAGTTGGTCCGTCAAATCCCGAAAAATACTGCGTCATCGTCGCAAGATACACGTTTTGGAGCGGTCTAGTCATCAACGTGCCATCTCGTTTATCAAAAAGTTTCGCCTTTTCGGCATCTCTCGAGACCTCCAATGCTTGAGTAAATTCTCTCGCTCTATCGGTACGATAATTAAAGTAAAATACCGCATCATTATCCTCAATTTCTTCTCCCTCTACAAAACTCACGGGAGGAATAAACTCATCAAACTTTCCAAGTTCGTACTGCTTTGCTAAGTATTCTGCAGGAGTGTCAGAAGTCTGAGTCTGCTGAAAGACGATTTCATCATAGGCTTTTTGGATCCTGTCTCGATTATTATCTCTATCCATCCCAAAATATCTTCCTCCAAGAGTAGCAATTTTCAGATGCGGAAAAGCAGACAAAAAGTCTGAAAACTCCAACATGAGATCATGTGCCGAATTAGGAGCTAAATCTCTCCCATCAGTAAAAAGGTGAAGATACGTAGGAATATCGCTAGGAATAATCTTAATCATCTCCTCTAAGTGATGGAGTGTACTATGGATTCCTCCAGGTCAAAAGAGTCAAATTAAATGTAAATGTGAATGATTTTCCCTTACATGAGCAATTCCGTCCGTAAAAGCCTTTAGCTTTTCAAACTTTTTCTCTGCGAAGAGATCATCGATCGCAACCATAGGTTGTAAGAGGATTCTTCACGTACCAAGTGTCATATGCCCTACTTCAGAGTTTCCCATCTGTCCATCTGGCAACCCAACTGCACGCCCTGAAGCCTCAATCTCTCCATAAGGCTGCGTAAATAAATAATCTATAGTAGGAGTAGGTTCTGCCTGGATAAGGGCATTTTCTTGTGGAGTTTTAAAATTTAGTCCACATCAGTCAAGGATAATAAGAGCCACTTTTTTAGTCATCAAGAAAAATAGTTTTAGAAAGGTAAATACTGCAAAAGTATAAGAAAGCTGACTTCTTTTGCAAGGGGGAATATAGAGCTTGTCTGATAGCAGTTTTCGCAATAGTAATTTGACTCAAAAAAAACGCTGACAGATAATTACACCTGTCGCATTATAATAAACACAGTAATTTTACCAGTTTCCGTTTGTACCTATAAAATGTTCAGGGATAATCGATGGGAGTTCTTTGTTTCGAAATTTGCCAAGAATCTTATCATAACTAGGAGAAGTAGATCCACCAAATTCTATTACCCCATTTTCAATATAAATGAATCGTAGATAAGAAAGGTCAAGTATTTTTAGATTTAGATTTAGTTTTTTTCACTTTTTTGACAATTTTGATGATTGTCATCATTTCCTCTACAGTGTGAGGATGAATTTTGCAGTCTTTGATGATTTTATCCTTCGTTTTAGTTTTTCTATGGTTGTTTCTCGTTTTCACCCAAGCACCACCTGTATTTATAAAATGATCGGGTTCTACCTCAGGCAGGATCGATTCTTCGAATCTAACGATCCAGTCATCCATCCCTATGAATCCACCGTTCAGAATATTCCCATTTACTATAAAAACAAAATGACCATCATCTATCGTGAAATCATTGCATTTTTTTCCCACAAAGTTGATAATCTTTAAAAGGAGATTATCATTCTCAATTTTAATTTTACAGTTTTTAATTAAAGAGTTTCCCATTTTTTTACCTTAAATTTGTTTGTAGATATTGTAGTTTTTTATATGAAAAAATAGTATAGGATAATTTGTTTTTTAAATCAAGAGAAATGTTACGTGGCAAAATTATAATTCAAAGTATATCAATGATAATAGCTTTACTGTAATTCTAATGAAATGTAATCAAAATAAATGTTGACTTTTAATAAAGAAATACCATAACGAAATTATTTATTAAGCTGATTTCTAGTCCAAAAAGAAATTGGTAGTTATAGGTTAAGAGTGGTTCAG
>CAZEFV010000058.1:1749-5431 GCA_964511595.1 uncultured Candidatus Peribacteria bacterium | reverse complement strand
ATCTTTTTTGTTTATTCTACATGAAAAAGGAAATTCATTTCGCTGAAGATGCGAGGAAAACATTACTCTCTGGAGTAGAAATCGTAAATAATGTAGTCAAAGTGACTATGGGACCAAAAGGAAGGAATGTTATTTTGGACAAACCGTATGGAGCACCTACTGTCACTAATGATGGAGTGAGTGTAGCCAAAGAAATTGAGCTAGAAAATAAAGTGCAAAACGTCGGTGCAAACATGGTAAAAGAAGCTGCAGAAAAAACGAATAAAGAAGCAGGAGATGGGACTACTTCTACCGTAGTATTGGCTCACGCTATCACCAAAGAAGGACTGAGATATATTGATAGTGGAATCAATCCTTTTGCACTTGGAAGAGGTTTGCATAAAACTATTGATAAGCTTGTCGCTGAAATCCAGCAGACAGCACAACAAATTGGAGATTCCAAAGAACTGATCCAGCAAGTAGCTACGCTCTCTGCTCAGGATGAGGAAGTAGGAAATTTGATTTCAGATATTTTCGATGAGATTGGGAAAGATGGGACAATTACAGTCGAAGAAGGGAATACTATTGGGCTGACTAAAGAAATTAAAACATGAATGCAATTTGACCAAGGATATCTTAGTCCGTATTTTGTGTCTGATCCTCAGAGAATGGAAAGCATTATCGAAAAGCCTTATATTTTTATCACAGACAAAAAAATCACTTCTCTCAAGGATATTTTACCTGTGCTCGAAAGTATGGCTCAGACAGGGCGCAAGGATCTTCTCATTATCGCTGAAGATGTAGAAGGAGAAGCGTTAGCTTCCTTAATCCTCAATCGCCTAAAAGGTGCACTAAATGCAGTGCCCGTAAAAGCTCCTGGATTTTGAGATAGAAAAAAAGAGATTATGAAAGATATTGCTACCGTTACGGGAGCGACTTTGATTACAGAAGAATTAGGAATTAAGCTCGAAGACGCGAGATTAGACATGCTCGGAATGGCAGACAAAGTGATCGTGACAAAAGATGAAACGATTATTGTCGCTGGGAAAGGAGAACAATCTGCGATTGATGAGAGGGCGGATCAGATTAAAAGTCAGATTAGTATGAGTAAATCTGATTATGATAAAGAAAAACTTGCTGAAAGACTTGCAAAACTCGTTGGTGGAGTCGCTGTGATCAAAGTAGGAGCAGCTACTGAGATGGAGATGAAAAATAAGAAGTTCAAAATCGAAGACGCACTCAATGCTACGAGAGCGGCAATTGAAGAAGGGATTGTAGCGGGAGGAGGAAGTGTTTTGGTTCAGCTTTCTAAGTCTCTTTCTACGTTTCAACTTCCTGATGAAGATGAGCAGGTTGCAGTAGATATTCTCCAGCAAGCTATTCAATATCCTGTGAAGCAAATCGCTGATAATGCAGGATTTAAGTGAGATTATGTAGTGGAAGAGGTAAAAAAATCTGATGATATGAACTACGGTTTTGATGCAAGAACGGGAGAATTTAAGGATTTGAAGAAAGCTGGGATCATCGATCCTGCAAAAGTGCTCAGAATCTCACTAGAAAATGCGGTAAGTACTGCCGCTATGATCCTGACAACCGAAGCTGTCGTAGTAGATGCACCAGAAGATGGGAAATGTTGTGGACATGCAGGAGGAAGCGACGTAGGTGGTGGAATGGGAGGTATGTGAGGTATGGGCATGTATTAAAAAGGAGAGACACCGCTTTGCGGTGTTTTTTCATGCGTTTTTTTGCAATTTTGAAGTAGAATCTTTATCATTGAGTTAGATTTTTATTTCTTTTATTTATTCTCATGGGAACGGAAAACACACCTATCAAATACGAATTTAAAACAGAGGAACAAAAACTAACAGAAGCGAATGCTGAGTTTAATAAATTTAATACCAAGAATTTGACTGTGGTTACGAGAAATCTTAATACTCCCTTCAATGAGATGAACACTGGGGATTTTTGAGAACTTACTCAGGCTCGAAAGGCAAAATTAGAAAGACAAAATGATCCGAATGCAGATCCCTTTGAAATGACTCGAGAAGAACGCCAAGAGTTTTTCGAACGTAATCAAACGACTCTCGAGAATAGTTTTAAAAAGGAGTTCAATCAGCTTCCTCTAGAACAGAAAAAAGAAGCAGTAAAAACCTTTGCAAACTATCTAAAATATGTTCGTCTCAACAACACTGAGAAAATGAAACCGAGATGACAACAAGAGGATGCGACTCAATCGATGATAACGCTCTTAGAGAAGACTTTCCCAATCACCATAAAAGAGAGCTTTAAATTTGGCACTACTATTACAGACACCATAGCTGAGAAATTACTAGCCTATATGCAGGATAAAAATACTTAATATAACTTATTTCTGTACTGTATGATACAACTCATTATTTTTGATCTCTGGAATACGTTAGCTTATAGAAATACCCCTCGTAGCACGAGTGATGCTATGCAGGAAATTTTATGATTACGTATAGAGAGAGAGACTTTTATTACTATTTTTGAAAAAGTAGTACAGACAAAAAAATGGGATCATGAAGAAGAAGCATATGCTCTTTTGTGTAATACACTTTGAATAGATGCGAATCCAGAAATCGTATGAAAAATTGTAAAACTCAGACAAGAAGCAGAAAAACAGTGTAAACTCTTTGAGCATGCTGAATCGATGCTAATACAGCTCAAAAAGATGGGATATAAAACTGCAATATTATCAAACTGTACCTTCTGATCAGCAGAAGAGATTAAAAAGCAGACTACTCTGCTCAATCATATCGATTATCCTATTTTTTCTTTTGACTGTGGATACTGCAAACCAGATGTCCGTGCTTATCGCTATCTCTGGGAAGAGACTGGATATTTACCTCAAGAATGTCTGATGATCGGCGATTCCCTTTCATAATTATGACCAACTGAAAAACGACTTGAGAATATATCAAATAAATTTGCAAAATTAAAATTTATGAATATACTTATGTTAGTCAAATTTTTATTTCTTTTTTTAAAACAAAATGCATGCAAAAGAACTTCTTTCTACACTCAACCCCCACCAGCTCGCTTATGTAAATTTTGATTTACCAAATCCAGAGAATGGAGATTATATGTTGGCATCTTTTCATCTTATTCCTGGGGGAAAGTTGAATATCCTGCAGGCTGCAGCCGAAGTTTCTGCAGAATCTAGCACCGGAACCAATTTCCTTGTACAGACAGAGACTGCTTATTCGAAGCTCTTAAACGCGCTCGTTTATGAAATTGATATGGAAAGCAATGTCGTAAAAATTGCCTATCCTTGGAGATTATTTGATAGGAAAGGGAATGTGCAGAATATTATGACCTATATTGCTGGAAATATTTTTGGAATGAAAGAAGTGAGTGCGTTAAAACTTTTGGATGTATGGTTCCCTCCCGTAATGCTCGAACAATATGATGGACCAAGTTATACCTTGGACGATATGAGAAAGTACTTGAACGTATATGGTAGACCAATTTTAGGAACAATTGTGAAGCCTAAAATGGGGCTTTCCTCTGCTGAATATGCAGAAGTTTGCTACGATTTTTGGGTAGGAGGGGGTGATTTCGTAAAAAACGATGAACCACAAGCTGATCAGGATTTTTGTCCTTATGATAAAATGGTAGCTCATGTAAAACAAGCTATGGATAAAGCAGTAATAATGGATGAGAGTGGGATAGTAAGAGCAGT
>CAZEFV010000058.1:0-1739 GCA_964511595.1 uncultured Candidatus Peribacteria bacterium | reverse complement strand
TGAAATAAAAAAGTACATTCTTTCAACGTATCGGCTGCTGATTATGATACGATGATTGAAAGATGTGAAATGATAGTAAATGCATGATTTGAAGAAGGGAGCTATGCTTTTTTGATCGATGGGACGACGGCCGGATGGATGGCTGTACAGACATTAAGAAGGAAATATCCGAATGTATTTATCCATTTTCATAGAGCTGGACATGGAGCTTTTACGAGACCAGAGAACCCTATTGGATACACAGTATTAGTGCTTTCCAAATTTGCAAGACTAGCTGGGGCAAGCGGAATCCATACCGGAACTGCAGGAGTCGGGAAAATGGCAGGGACTCCAGGAGAAGATATCGTAGCAGCAGAAGGAATCAGGCATCTTTTCAAAAAAGGGAATACTTTTGAACAAGCTTGGGCAAAAATTCCTCTCCATGATGAAGATTTTGTCGAAATGGAGAGTCTAGATGCAAAAAATATGGAAATTTTGGAAGATGATAGTTGGAGAGGAATGAAACAATGTTGTCCAATTATTTCTTGATGACTCAATCCAACTCTCCTGAAGCCGTTTATTGATTTGATGGGGAATGTAGATTTTATCACTACTATGGGAGCTGGATGCCATGCACATCCCAAAGGAACTAGAGCAGGAGCCACTGCATTAGTGCAGGCTTGTGAAGCGTATGTAAAAGAAATTGATATTCATGAATATGCTAAGGACCATATCGAATTAGCGGAAGCTGTTGAATTCTTTGAGAGGAAAAAGAGAGAAAAAGAAGCGGCGAAAGTTGCCGAAATGCAAAAAGAAGAGAAACATGTAGAGGAAGCTGAAAGTAATGTGTAAAAGAAATGTTCTAAAAAGTCTCCTCATAAGGAGACTTTATTTTAATGGAAGTAATACTGTGAGAACTATTCATCCCTTCCCTCCTGCTCAATTTTTACACCAACACTTTGCAACTTTTGCACAATATGGTCATATCCTCTCTCAATTATGAATTCATTGGTAATGTAGGTCGTACCTTCTGCCATAATTCCTGCTAAAATCATTGCAGACCCTCCTCTAAGATCCGTACTCGAAACGTATCAGCCTTTTAGAGCTGTTGATCAGAGTATTAAAGCCTGATGAGGATTTAGGATTTCTATCTTTGCACCAAGATTCTCGAGTTCATTGAGATATCAGAATCTCCCTTCAAACAATGTCTCATAGATCTTGGAAATTCCATGACATTGCGTCAAAAGCGTGGCAAATACGGACTGAAGATCTGTAGGAAAACCTGGGAAAATCAGGGTTTGCATTTTTGTTGCTCTATAGTTCGCCTTATTGTAGGAGTCTACTTTGAGAGTCTGTTTGTCCAAAATGCGGAAATTTACACCGATTTTGTCTGCGAGATTATACATTGCAGAGAGGTCATCTACATTAAAATTTTTGATAGTCAATTCAGAATGATCTGCGCCAGCTCCAATTGCAAAGAAAGTCCCAGCCTCAATATAATCACTAACGATTGCGAAATCAGGATTTTTGATTTTCAGCTCTTTTACCGGTCTGAGCGTCAACGTGTGGTCCACTCCCCGCTCGATATCAGCTCAAAGATTTTTCAAAAATTCTACCAGATTTTTGACGTGTGGCTCTGTTGCTGCCTGATAAATAGTCACTTCATAATCCAAATCAGGTAAAAAAGTCAGATACGTAATCAATGCTTCGATAGTAGTCACCGAGAACTCCTGAAGCATGATATTCCTTTTTGGCATTCA
>CAZEFV010000057.1:5309-5529 GCA_964511595.1 uncultured Candidatus Peribacteria bacterium | reverse complement strand
AAATTGTTAATCAGAATGCAGTAGGAGATTATTGGTCTTCTACAGTAATTGGACCGTATAGTGCTAACCGTATGGACTCTGGACCTCGATACGTATTCCCAGATGCAAGTGATCATCTTGGGGCCGCACTTGCTGTACGTTGTTTCAAAAATACTGCAAATTCTTACGGAGGAGAGGTGGTTTTCAACGGAACCGTAAATATGACTAACGCCTGTTGGAC
>CAZEFV010000057.1:4636-5299 GCA_964511595.1 uncultured Candidatus Peribacteria bacterium | reverse complement strand
GATCCTTGTCCAGAAGGAGAATATCGAAATCCTGAAACAGAGAAATGTGAATGAGATGATGATAAGATTACAGTAAAAAAAGATTCTACGATAACGGGACCGGTAGCAATTGGAGATATCATAGAACGAACGTTAACGTTTGCTGCAGGAAAATCTGGAGGAAAGGCGACAACATTTAACGAAACATTTGAATCGTATTTACAGTTAGAGGGAGAAATAACCTGCAATCCAAACGATAAAGTAACGATAAATAAAACTGCTCTAGGAGCTGATTTATCACTAAAAGATTTATTGCCAGATGAAACCGTCGTTTGTACTCTAAAAACAAAAATTATAGCGGATCCATCTCCTTTACAGACGATCCGTAACTGTATCAAAGAATGAACAGAAACAAAAAGCTGTAAAGATATCCTTTTTGTAAAAAAGGATATAAAATGTAATCCAGCTTATGATGGAAAATCTTTTGTACATCTCTCTGAAGATATGCCACTTTGTGATCCAGAATCGGGATTAAAAGATTTTAAACCTATCTATAAAAATAACGGATGAATCAAAGAAATTGTAGGTCGAGAACGAACTTGTGGAGAACAGAAATGTTCAGCAACTAACGCCATCAAACCACCAAAGGGTGGAGAAGTGAAATTCGAGAAAAAAGCACTATCT
>CAZEFV010000057.1:1479-4626 GCA_964511595.1 uncultured Candidatus Peribacteria bacterium | reverse complement strand
AAAGTGGAAGAACTCTTACTCGAGAGCTGACCCGAATAGGCATCGCCGATGAGGCAAAAAATTTAGTGTTTGAAGACGCATTTGTAGATTTAGCTAAAGATAGTTTTGCTGATATCACGATCAGTGAACCGGTACGAAACCCTAACTCTTCCACAGGAACACTTACATCGACCAAAATGGGAAAAAATACCATCACTTTTGAGATTGATAGAATACTAAAAGGGGAATCCGTTTCTGTAATAGTAGAGGCAACGCTCAATACAGGTGCGAATCCAGACGCTATAAAAAACTGTCTTAGACCTATTAGTATGGATGGAGATTCAGATCTAGAAAATGATGGAGGAAGACTTTGAAATGAAATAGTAAAACTAGTCTGAATTCATATAGAAGATTGGATAGATCAAGATTGGAATGATGCTGAGCTGTGCTTACTTGGTAAGGCGGGATCTGCTCGTTTTGATGGAGAGAAAATTGTAAGTACATTTTCTGGAAAATTAGACATAGAAATTCAACGTTCAGCGGCTTGAATACATGAGTATGAGATTTTGGTAAAAAATACAAAAGGAGAGGTGACAACTTATAAAGGTAATACCGTAGGAGACGAAAGTCTTTTAGGTAGTGATGGAAAATTGTGTCGAGGATGTGAGAATGCAGTTGGATATACAAGCATTTTTGTCTCTACAGGTGACGAAATTACCGTAAATTTCCTAAATATAGCGGGATCTGTATACGGCTATCCAGGTATTTACTTACCTAATCCAGTAATACAAGGTTTGCAACGAGGATCGCGAAAACCTACAGGTAGAATGGATGTAATTGATGGAACATGTAGAAACCTTTTTGTACAAGAAAGATGTGTAGAAACTACATCTTGTCCTCCATGAACAAAAAAAGATGAAAATGGAGATTGTGTTCAAAGTGAAAATGCGTGTGAGCCAGAATTTCATAAAAATCCTATTACGGGAATATGTGAACCAGATGGAAAGATTACTTATGAAAAAAAAGCTCTTCAAACAGAAATAGGATCAGGAGAAAATGTTATCTGGAAGCTAACATTCAAAGCGAGTGGAGATGTTATGTTGCCAAAAACTTTTGTAGATAAAATACCAACAGGATTAGACTATGTCGGATATACAGTATTGCCTCCAAAAACTGTAGATGAAGTGGAATATAATTTCATTAATGGGGAATTCCATGTGATATTTAAACAGTTTAAAGACCAAGAAGAAGTGATTATCCTTCTTACGACAAAATTAAATGATAAAGCAAATAGTGTAACAGAAATACAAAACTGTATATACGAAAACGAACAAGAAAATGGAGAAAAAATCTGTGGAACAATAACAATAAAACAACTTTGTACAAATGGAGCGATAAATTATCCTGAATGTGACGATTGTGGAGAGGGGAAACATATGGATGAGAATGGGAAGTGTGTTTCTGATCTTTGTGCAAATGGAGCGATAAATTATCCAGAATGTGATGATTGTGGAGAAGGGAAGCATATGGATGAGCATGGGAAATGTGTCTCTGATCTTTGTGCAAATGGAGCGATAAATTATCCAGAATGTGATGATTGTGGAGAAGGGAAGCATATGGATGAGAATGGGAGGTGTGTTAATTGAGTATCCTCGCTCGAAATAGAAAAGTATGCGGAGCCAGACTCCATAAATACTACCGGACAAGAAGTGACTTGGACGATTAAACTCACAGCAAGTGGTGGAAATGTTAATCTTTCGGGAACTATCACAGAAAAATTACCTCTGTCTGTTTCAGTCCTTGGAGGAAATCCAGAGCGAAAAGTAGACCCAGCGAGTCCGGAAAGAGTATTCCTAATTAGTAAAGGGGAGAACGCTTTCGTTCGAGGTATTACAGGTACTCTCTTATCAGGAGAAGATATAAAAATTAGTCTTGTTACAAAGGTAAATTCACTTTCAGAGAATATTATTAATGAAGTATGTTTGATTCAGCAAGGTCAGGAAGAGAAGTGTGTTCAAAGACCACTATGTCTACGACCTAAAGTGCGAGATGAAAAAACGAAAACATGTATACAATCTTTCACTTTTAATAAGACATTCATTGATGGCTCTACAACAGGTAAAATAGTAAGTATTTGAGATTCCGTAGGATATAAGATTGCTTTCCAAAATAATACTAATCAACAAATGACTGGAATTACTATTATCGAACACTTACCTTACAATATTAAATATACTTCTTCAGCACTCTATCTGGGGAATGCCCTAACTACAAAACAGCCAGAATCTGTTGGTGGAGGTACTTGGAAACGAAAAGATATTACGTTGAATCCAAAATCTTCAGGATTTATCCTGTTAACAGGAACTGCAATACAGACCGGAAATGGAGAAGGTAGAGGAAATTCTGCCTGTATCGCTATCGGTGAAAAAATAATAGAATGTACTCCAATTATCCCATTTGAGCGAGATGCATATCTTTTGATCAAAAAAACAGTGAAAACTGCCACAGTTAATGTTTGATCAGATGCCGAATTTATCATTAGATTAGAAAATATTGGAATTAATCCTATCAGTGGATTCACACTTATTGATTCTTTACCGGAAGGTCCAGGATTAAAGTTTACCTCAATAATAGATAAAACAAATCTGACTGAAGTGAAAGGTTTTGCAACAGTTTCCGTGGGGCAAACTACAATTTTATCTGATGCGAAATTTTCTATCCCTGCAAAAGCTGGAGGATTCAAAGAATGGATTCTTAAGGCCAAAGTAATGTTGGCTTCAGAAAGCGAAAACAAGGCGTGTGTCTCTCATCCAAGTTTTCCTGATTCAATTTGTGATACAGCTAAAGTAATAGGGAACCATTCTGAAGCGATGAGAGTTTGTGAAAATATTCCAGCAAATGCAGTACCTTGCCCATGAGCAGAGGCGAACATTCTTCCGGGTCAATCCAATATAGCAAAACTAGTATATTCTTGTGCATTTCCATCAGAAAAATGTACGTATATGTGTGCGACTCCAGGAGCAAATATTGTAGGTAATCAATGTGTTGCTGAACAATCTTATTGTGGAGATGGAAATGTAGATAGTGATGAGCATTGTGATTGTATACAAGAGGGTACAAATATCTGAGGTATAAAGACTTGTGCTATCTCAAACGCTAAAATAGGAG
>CAZEFV010000057.1:0-1469 GCA_964511595.1 uncultured Candidatus Peribacteria bacterium | reverse complement strand
GGATATGAAAAATATCAAGATAATAAATATAAAAATAATTATAGCTGTAAAAGTTGTAGAATCGTGGAAACTCAAGAGCGAAAAGGAGAAGTAACAGAAAAAATTCCGGAACCTCCATTGCCATCATGTCTCGGAATGGGGGCTATTAATGGAAGCGGTATTTCTATCAATATTGGGGAGGTAATGCCATTCTATCGATATATGCCGATTGTAGGATGAGAAAATTTTACAGAAAATACGATCAAACTTTGAGAAAGCTGTAGTGAGGTCGGACAAATATCTCTACCTTCTATGCAATGTAATTTTAAAATTACCAATGGAGCTAAAAATCTCAGTAACAATACCTTCGTGTATAGTATTACAGCACCTTGTTTTGCACAAAATCAGAAGATTCCGCCATTATTGCAAAGTTATCTTAGTGAGAATAAACTTCTTTATCTAGATAGTCCAAATAAATTTAAATCTGCGATATATGCAATTCAAAATTTTGGTAAAGGGGGTAAAAATGTAGATCTATTCCCAAATAAAGGATCTGCCACGTTTTATGGCATAGCGGATACTTATGGAGAATATAACATAGCAATCGATGAGATTAATTATTATCAGTGTACTAATGTAGGGAATCGTCTCATTTGGAAACAAGGAGAAGGGTTAGAAAATCGATGTGTGACACCATTTGCTGTGACGGATTCCTATGTGGTGCAAAAGACTCCAGCAGGGAATCTCCTAGATTCTACCAATAAATTGCAACAGTATAAAAGTGCAGATGGTAAAACATTTAAAGAAATCTTAGAGAAGGCGATCGGAGGAAGTGATGAGCATGGTGCTGCAACTTCTGAAATGCAGAAAGCAGTCTTTGAGTTTAAAAATAAATATACAAAACTGGCACTTAATGCAACAAAGACTCCGTTTATCTCTTCAGCCAATAGTAGTAAGGTTCCTAACCAAGATATCTATTTTACAAAAGGAGTTGTTAGGCTGACGGGTGAAAATATAAAGGTTCCGACAACTATTATTGCAGATCAAGATGTGATAGTTTATGGAAATGTGAATAAAAATCTGATGATTATTACTGAAGGGAAGGTTATATTTGGAGCGACTAACTGTACTACTTCACAAGTTATAAAGGGAATCTTTTATGCAGAAAAATGATTTGAAAGTACAGGAGACGCTAGAAACATAGATCTCAATAGGGCCCCTCGATGTACCAAAGGAAACCTTATTATTCAAGGGATCGCTCTAGAGAAAACCGTTAAATGAGGAGGAAGTCTTGTAGATATCGTTGCTCAAAAAAGACGTTCGGATATAGGAAATTGGTTTAATTGTGAAGGTAATAAAGACCCTAATTGTTTGGCACAGCGTCAAGGATATCTGATGAATGGTGCCTCAGTCCTTATTGAGTATTCTCCATCTATATTTGCTTCTGCGACAAGGTCGCCAGGGGTAGAGGATTTCACTAATGCATTATC
>CAZEFV010000056.1:0-5884 GCA_964511595.1 uncultured Candidatus Peribacteria bacterium | reverse complement strand
AAAGTCTATGGGAATTCCTTCTTTTTCGATTTGCATTAAAAGTCAATTGGTTCCGTCATTGTCTGTTATCTCTATTCGTTCGCCTACATTATTCATACGATAGGGATTGTTTTCTTGTAGAACGGTTAGTAGTTTTCCAATTGTTTGGTCGAGTTTTCTATTTTGTACAGGCGTTTTTTGTGCTGCATTTTCCACAGTATTATTATTGGGGTTCCCTTTTTTAGGTCTTTGCGCCATGATCATATTCAAAAAGAGGTAAAATCCTTACCTCAAGTATATCTCTTCTGTCTCAAAAACTCAAAAACCTTAAATAAAAGCCAAAATAAATCTCTTGACTTTTTGTTTTTTCTAATTATAATATAGTTTAACTTCTACTTTCCGAAGCGTCTTTGGCGTTTTTTGTATTCTGCCATACACTGATCAAAGATTTCTTCTGAGAAATCTGGTCGTAAAGTGTCAATGAATAGTAATTCTGCATAAGTTGATTGCCGGGTCAGAAAACCTGAAAGTCTATGTTCTCAGCTGGTTCTGATAATGAGATCGGGATCAGCTTGTCCTCCAGTGTATAAATAAGTGGAAATCATTGTCTCATCAATATCTTGAGGCTGAATATCCCCACTGTGAACATCGCTTGCGATATGCTGAATGGCTTGTATAAGTTCTCCTCTTCAACCATAATTCAGGCAAAGATTGAAAATGTGTCAGTCTTTTTTTTCTGTTGAAATTTCTAAGGAACGCATTACTTCCTGTAGATCAGAAGAAAAAGCTGATATATCTCCCAGAATATTTACTTTGATTTCTTGATGTTCGAGTCTAGTGATCATAGCGGTCAAGTATTCAAGGAAAATTTTCATCAATCCTTCAACTTCTACGGGATCTCTTTTCCGGTTTTCTGTAGAAAATCCGTATACGGTCATAATTTTTATTCCCTGTGTGAAGCCATATTTCATGATATTTTCTAATCTTTCAGCACCAGCGAGATGCCCTTCAAAACTGGAGAGATTTTTTTGTTTTGCTCGACGACGATTTCCATCTAAGATGATTCAAAGGTGATTTGGTAACATGAATTAAGTAGTGAATGCTAAAAAATCTCGTAATTATTATAATGTATAAAAAATGACTAGGAAAATCAAGATGAAAATTTACTTGCTTTTTGTAAGACAAACCTTATTTCTGTAGTAGATTTTTATGTATTTTCTTTGAAATACGGATGCTTGATCTTAAAAAGGTGCGTGAACAATTTGCTCAATATCAGTCAGATCTTAATAAAAGAGGGTCGAATTTTGATGTAGATGGTATTCTTCTCTTAGATGATAAAAGAAAAGCTTTGCAACAACAGATTGATACTTTAAAATTTCAGCAAAAAGAATTAGCAGCAAAACAGGATTATGAGGGTGCGAAGGCTTTAAAAACTGATATTCAGGGATTGGAAGATAGTTTTACTGAAATTATGGATAATTTGCGTAAACAGCAGCTTCTAATGCCGAATTTTATTTCTTCTGATGTACCTCAGGGAAAAGATGATTCTGAAAATCAAGAAATAAGAAAAAGCTGAATAATCCCTACATTTGATTTCCCATTACAAGATCATCTTGCTTTAATGAAGCGTCATGATATGGTCGATGTGGAAAGGGGAGTAAAACTTGCAGGAGCCAGATCTTATTTTTTGAAATGAGATGGAATGCTCTTGGAACAAGCAATTTTGCAGTATTCTCTCCAAAAAATGGTGAAAAAAGGCTTTATTCCTTTTAGTGTCCCAAATATTGTTAATACTGATTGTTTAGTCGGAACATGATATTTCCCTGGATGAGAAGAAGATGCTTATCGATTAGAAAGAGATGATCAATGGTTGATTGCAACTGCTGAAATTCCACTTACTTCTTATTATTCTGGAGAAATTTTATCGGAACAAGAACTTCCTAAAAAAATGGTTTGATTGTCCCCCTGTTATCGTAGAGAGGCTGGTACCTATGGAAAAGATACTCAGGGACTTTATAGAGTTCATCAATTTATGAAGTTGGAACAGGTGGTTATCTTACCTGAAGAAATTGCTATGTCTGATCAGTGGCATGTTCAGGTTTTAGCTAATGCTGAAGAAATTATTCAAGAGTTGTGATTGCCTTATCGTGTGTTGCAGCTTTGTTCTGGAGATTTGGCACTTGGAAAGTATAATTCCCATGATATAGAATGTTGGATGCCATCCCGTAATACTTATGGAGAGACACATTCGGCTACTTCTTTCCTTGATTTTCAAGCGAGAAGACTTAATCTTCGTTATCGTGATAGTGAGTGAGTGATAAAATACTGTTATACAATAAATAATACGGTTGTGGCTACTCCTAGGATCTTGATTGCGCTCATTGAAAATAATCAAACTGTAGATAATAGAATCAGGATTCCAGATGTTCTTGTTCCTTTTATGGGAAAGGAATATATTGGATAAAAGAAAAATCTTACAAAAAAACTCGCATGCTTTGGTTCTCTGTGAAAAACAGTCCAGTACAAAACGCAAATCATTTTTATTTGCTTACCCATACTGTCATGCAACACAACAAACTTGTGAGAGATTTGCTTCCACTTCAACTGGAGGCAGAAGGTAAAAAATGCATTTATCGTCCTGTACAAGGTCATGAAATGCACAAACATTTGCTTCAAGTGTTTTTTGAGTCGGTTAAAGGCTTTTTAAATGCGGGAAATCTTGATGAAAAAACAGATGCACTTGCAGATCTTCATGAAATAGTTGACCATCTTATGGAATATTATGCTATTTCTCAGAAAGATGTTCTCCTGATTAAAGAACAGAAAAGACAGCTTTTGGGGGGATTTGATCAGAAAATCCTTTTGGAAGAGGAGTTGTTGTTCTCTTAGTTTAAAACTGATTAAATGTATTTTTAAATTTTATTTATAGATGTGTTTTTCTTATGCAAAAATTTCGAAAAATTATTACAAAATTATGAGGTTTCCCTGGAGGGTTGATTTTATGACTTCCGTATATAATCCTTTTAGGATTGGAAGCGAAAAATGGAAATGCTTGGCTTGCGTTGACGCTTTTTTTGGTGATATTGATTGCTTTTTTATTTCCTTTAGGATTAGCTAGCTTGACTAAATTATTCTTTTTTAAGCCTCGCCCTATACCATTAGAACTAGGAAGTTGGCGTAAAAAAATTATCGCTGGAAGTTTCCCTAGTATGCATACGATTGCGGTAATGGTGTTCTGGATTTTGTCGCTTTGGTTTTATCCTTCTTCACCTTTATGGTTTTTTATTCTTATGTGGGTGGTTTATGGTGTGATTGCCGTGCTTGTTATGATTTCGAGAGTGGTTTTAAAGAGGCATTTTCCGATTGATATTTTATGAGGAATTATTTATGCGATTGTATGAGTTGGAATTATTGCTTTGGTTATCTTCAGATTTTTACATCTTTTTCACTACTAAATTATGGCACATATTGTTCAGGGAACGATAAAAAATTCACAGCAAATCGCTAATATTCGTGAGTCAGGAAAATATCTCAATGAATTGCTTTTACTCATCAGGGATAATGCGAAAGTTGGTATCGCTACTATAGAATTAGAATTTATTGCAGAACACTTTATTGCAAAGCATAATCTGAAAGGAGCTTTTAAGGGGTATGATGGATTTCCTGCTAATCTTTGTTTGTCGCTCAATGATTGCGTTGTGCATGGAGAACCGGATGCTACCATTTTGAAATCGTGAGATTTATTAAAGATTGATGCAGGAGTAATTTATAAAGGTGGGATTTCTGACTCGGCAATTTCTATGGTTGTCTGAGGGGAAATGGCGAATCCGAGAGCGTATGATTTGATTAAAGTGACGAAAGAGGCGTTAGATATCGGAATTCAGACCATTTGTCCTTTCGAAGATATGTCTGCATATGGAGCTAAAGTTTCACAAATTGTCAAAGATGCTTGATATAAAGTGATTAAGGATTTGACGGGACATGGAGTAGGAGTTGCGGTACACGAGCGTCCTCACGTGTTTAATTATGCTCATCCGGATCTTAAAAAGACTCTTTATAAACCTGGAATGGTACTTTGTTTTGAACCGATTACCTCCTTGATGTCTACAGATTTTTATCAGCATCCGGGAAATGAAAGTTTGTATACGGATCATGGAGATCTCGGCGCACAGCGAGAATATATGGTATTGATTACAACGGAGGGATATGAAGTACTTTCTGGTATTAGAGAATTGGTGTAGTACTTGATAAAATAAATAAAAAAACTCTGAAATGTCTCAGAGTTTTTATCTTTTTTTAAGCTTCTTTTACTGCGATTTTTCCATCATTTCCGATTGAGGAGATGATTACTCTTATTTTTTGTCCTGTTTTAAATTGAGCAGTTAATGATCCAGCAGGTTTTGTTTTAAGATTGCTTACATGGAGGAATCAGCTTTTACCTTTTGGGAGGCGGATAAACATATAAGAATCTTCTACCTTTGAAATCTCTCCATCAAACTGCTGTCCCACCTCTAAGTCAGTAACGATTTCGGAAATGAGCGCTTTAGCTTTATTGATCATTTCTTGATCAGGATGTGCTAGGAAACAGGTTCCATCGTCTTCAAAGTCAATTTTTATGCCATCACATTGTTCAATCATTTTATTGATTACTTCTCCGCCTTTTCCGATTACTTCTTTGATTTTATCTGGATTGATATGCAAGATTTCTAGTTTTGGTGCGTATCTTCCTACTTGTGGTCTTGGGGCTGGAAGTGTCTCTAACATTACATCCATAATCTCGTTATATCCAATGAATGCTTGATCAATAGTCTCAAATACGATACTAAGTGGAATTCCTTTTAGTTTGGTGTCTAGTTGGATTGCGGTGATTCCTTCTCTAGTTCCTGCCACTTTGAAATCCATATCTCCGATAAAATCTTCAGTCCCCATTAAATCATTAAGAACGAGGTGTTTATTAATATTCCCTTGTTCGTCATGATCAGTGAATAGTCCCATAGCGATTCCAGCAACGGGCTTTTTAATTGGCACTCCTGCATCCATGAGAGAAAGGGTAGATCCACAAACTGATCCCATTGAAGTTGATCCTCCAGAGCTAAGACATTCAGAAACGACTCTAATGGTATAAGGGAAAGCTTCTTTTTCTGGGATCATCCTTTCGAGTGCTTTTTCTGCTAATCTTCCGTGTCCGATTTCTCTACGTCCACTACTTCTCATTGCTTTGGCTTCATGGGTAGAAAATGGAGGGAAATTGTAATGATGCATATATCTTTGTTTTACATAATCGTTTTCCATATCATCTAAGATAAGATAATCGGAGTATCCACCTAATGTAACGGTAGAAAGTACTTGTGTATCTCCTCTCCAAAATAATCCTGTTCCATGAGTTCTCTCGAAAAGTCCTACTTCACAGTAAAGTGGGCGAATGTCTAGTTGCGTCCTATTATCTACTCTTTTTCCTGTGTTGAGTGTTCTCTCGCGGATGAAATATTTGGTGGTATTGAAAAATGCCATTTTTACTTTGGAAGTCGAAAATTCAGGATTTTCATCATCTGCGATTTCTGCTTTGAAATGTTCTAGGAGTTCTTTTTCGTATTGGTAGTAGAGATCGTTGAAACTTACTTTACCATTTCCCATCATTTCTTCTAATCTTGTATTTCCGAGATAGTTTTTTACGGTTTCTTCTAGTTCGTGGCTAGGCTTGTTGAAGGTTACTTCTTTTGGTGTGATGGTGAGTTGCTTGATATATTCTAGCTGAAAGTCGCAAGAACGATCGATTTCTTGTTGCCCGATTTCAAAAGCTTTTTTCATGAGTTCTGGAGTCACTTCATTGCTCTCATCTTCGATCATATTGATAGATCATTTCTTTCCTGCAACAATGAGGTTCAATTCAGCTTTTTCTAATTGT
>CAZEFV010000055.1:0-5925 GCA_964511595.1 uncultured Candidatus Peribacteria bacterium | reverse complement strand
TACAACAGGGAAACACCAAGTTGTAGTCTTAATTATATTAAAACAAATGAATAAGGAGGTCATGAACAGTAATTTTTTGTATGCGTTGACAAAAATATAGCAAACGTGTGAGTAAATCTCTCTCTATCAGAGATAAAATTATAGGTTCTAGAGGAGCATCTGTATATTGTTGATATAAAGAAAAACGTAACAATTCATTTTTCTCAATACAAACCTTAAAAAAAAGAGGGGCTTTATCTTTGTTAGCATCATCCCAAAACGGGAGCAAGTTTATTAGAAGCCAAGACAGGAAATGATCAATAAATCGAGTTCGAAATTCATTTACATCGTTTTGCAATGGTGTAAATTTAGAAATAATTTCATTATCCTGAATAAAGATTAAATAAGGAGACCTTTCTTGAAAAAGATAAATAATACGATTAATAAGAAGTGATTCAGTTAAAGTTAAATTTTGTTTTGCCATTTTATTTCCTTTTATTTTTTTAACCAAAAAAAACAAAAAACATCTTATATAAACAGCATAAAAAGTCAAGAGTTTCTCATAACAAAAAATCCCCTTGCAAAAAACACGAAAAAAAATATCCTTCTACAAAGCTTTTCAGCTTTTTCTTTTATTTTTCAATATGCATGCATAATGAATACGAAGACTCTCGCATTGATAGCATTAGGAAGTTCAACATTATTCTTAACGGCTTGTGGAACACAAACTACTATCGAGGAAAGTTCTCAGACACCAACAGAACAAATTCAACAAAACGACACAAATGAAAATCTTTTATCTGATAATTCATCAACCATGACTTGCCCAGAAGCAGTACAAGCATATTTAGACACAGCCTCTCTCACAGGAGAAGGTACAAAAAGCGTAGAAAAAGGTAGTGAAATTGTAGTAGATTATATTGGGAGATTAGCTGATGGTAGTGTATTTGATACAAGTGTAGAATCTGTAGCTAAAGCTTGTAATACATACACTCCCGGTAGACCATACACTGAAGGTTTAGGTTTTGTTGCTGGGGGTGGAAATATGATCGCCGGATTTGATGCAGGAGTTATCGGAATGAAGGTAGGACAGACTAAAACCGTTACCATTCCAGCAAAAGACGCATATGGAGAAAAAGATGATCAATACATCATCACGTATCCTCGCTCTGAAGTACCTGAAAATTTCAATGTAGGAGATCAGATTCAGGCAGATCTTGGAACCACTGCAACTGTAATTGCAAAAACTGACACAGGGGTCACATTGGATTTTAATCATCCCCTTGCTGGTAAAGAGCTCATATTTGACATAACGATCAAAGAGATTAAGTAATTTTATTTATCTTTTCAGTAAATAATGGGCCTCACAGTATATAATGGAGAATATTTTAGCAGATCTAAGCAATGGTTTGTGATTTTTTTCATCATCGTTGGGGCCGTTATTTTCGCATCATTTCTTTCAAAAAATCGAATCTGATGAGTAATGATCCTACTTTTTGTAGGAGGATATTTTTTCTTTCTTTCAAAAACAAACAAAGACATTACCATAAAAGCAGAAGAAAACTGATTATGGTTTCATGATAAATATTATGAACGAAACGCTTTTTCTGGTTTCGTATTAGAATATCATCTACAAACAGAGCAAATACACAATATTGTTTTTTTGACTCCCAAAGGACATATTATCTTCACAATTCATGATACCACAGAGCATCTACAGGAATTCGTACAAGCAGTCACTCAGTTAGGAAACCTAGATCTCAAAGATCAGTACGAGCAAACTTTGCGAGAAAAAGTTAGTAGAAAATTAAAATTATAATATATTATTACAAAAAAAATGTCAGAAAATACTGTTTCATCACATAGATTAGTCATAAAAGACGCCGCACGACAGCTATTTTGAAGAATTATTTCAGCTCTGTTTGGTTTCGTAATTACTAAAATTATCTCATCATATCTCTGACCGCTAAGGTACGGAGATTATGGGACCATTTTTAGATTTTTTGCACGATGGACTGCACTAGTTGATTTTGGGATTTATGTAATTGCCGTCAAAAGATTAGGCGCCATAAAAGAAACGCAAGAGTCTATACAAAATAGTGATCCTAAAAACGCCTGAGAACTTCTCTGAACACCATTAGCAACCACCTACCACAAATTCATCTGAATGAGGGTTTTTATGATAATCGTAATTTATACATTAGCGATTATTACTGCTTATCTTATTCCTGCCTATACCGACAATCAGTTTATTATCCGAGGATTACCAATCGCTATGCTCTATTCTGCCAGTAATATGTTTGTAGGAATTCAGCAGTTACCTCTACAGCTGTTTCGGAAAATGAATAAATTAAGTCGATCTCTTATCATTGCTAGGTTTTCTCAACTTGCAGTATTACTTCCTGCAGTTTTTTTGCTGTTTAAAAACGTCAATTTTGAGGCAGAATGACCTGCGACTCCAACTATGGTTATAGCTTTTTGTTTAGTAGTATTTTCTGTAACTGCAAGTTCGATAGGTCAAAATATAGAAATTCATCATAGATCAAAATCCCTGCTTCCCTTCAAAATCGATATCGATTTGTCATTCATAAAAAATATTTTCACTACAAATCGAAAGTACGGTGTTTCCTATTTTTTTTCCAGTTTTCATACTCTGATTGTATTAATGTTTTTGGGGCGATTTTTCCCAACTGCGAATGGATTTAAATACGTAGGGTTTCGAGCACTAGCACTTTCTTTAATTGAAATCCTCCTCATCATTCCTTCTTCATTAGGAAATTCTCTCCTACATAAGATACCGAACTATTCACTAGAACACAAGAAAAAAAGTTTTTGAAATCTGATGATATTGATCGTTTGGATCGCTATTATCATCGCATTAAATTTTTGTATCTTTAACAATGAGATCATTCGGTTAGTATCATCACGTGAGTTTTTAGGAACTTGGGGAGAAATAGCACATCGAGGATCTAACCAAATTTTACCCTTCTTGGCAATAGTGCTTGCACTTTCCTTTATCAAACAAGTATTTAATTATCTCTTTGTAGCCGTTGAGAAACAAAATGTTTTATTTTGGAATAATCTAATTGGTGTAGCAGTAGGGGTAGCCATAGGACTTTTCATTATACCTCGTCGAAATCTATTAGGAGGAGTAATTACTCAATTAGTAATTGAATGTTTTTTTACTTTTTGAGCAATATTGATAGCCAAAAAAAATCAGATTTTACCTACTATTCAATCAAAATTAGTAATCCATATTTGAATCATTTTGTTCATTGCAGGAATAGGAGGCTGTTTTGTTAACCAATACATTTTAGGAGAACTTAGCATTATACGTTTTATTCTATCTGTGATAATACTCAATGCATTCATCCTCCTTTTCTCACTAAAAACCATAAAAAAAGTAGCCAAAGGACTAACTTCCGATTAGACAAAAAAATCTGTTGAAAATCAGCTCTATTTCTACATAATAATATCGTTATTATTTACTTTTTTCTCAAATCAATGTTTACTCAACTCCTCGAAAAGTATGGCGATATTTTACGTGAAGAGATCAATGTAAAAGAAATCTCGCCCTTTTCATCAGAAACTCCTATAATAAAAGTATATAAACCTCTCGGTTCTCAGCTTTCTGAAAAATTCGGTAAAGATACTGGACAGATTATCGCCAATGGGAAACAAGGAAATGTTCGCGAAATTGATGGAGGAATTGAAGTCTTTTCACCGAGTGGTAATAATTGGACACTTACTCCTACCGAATACGAAATCGCATATGAAGGATTAGAAGGAGACGATGTCAGTGTCGAAGGAGGAATGATTGCAAAGTTAAATCTCACTATAACTCCTGAATTACAAAAAGAAGGATTAGCTCGTGAAATATCTCGCTTTCTCAATCAAATGAGAAAAGATGCGGACTTTCCTGTCGATGCAAGAATACAAATGACCTACGAATCTTCTCATAACGAGTTAAACGAGATTCTTACACAATTTGCAGATTTTTTAAAAGACGAAGCTCTTCTTACCTCATTAATCCAATCAACTCCTCAGGGAAACATTATCGCAAATTTTACCTCAGAAGAGAAGACAATAAAAATTGGTCTCTCTTTATAAACAGTCGCTTGTATGTTTTTCTTTTTAAAATCATTATCATCGCCTCAAATGCCAAAAGAAAAACACAAGTTTTCCCGTTTTTATAAAAAAATAATAGATAATAAAAAACTGATTTCTTTTCTGATTTTATGTAGCATTTGAGTTTTTTCAGATATTTCGTTAGCTACAGAAGTATTTCCACCAGATATAGAATCTGCCTAC
The DNA here is from genome assembly GCA_964511595.1 of uncultured Candidatus Peribacteria bacterium. Taxonomy (GTDB): domain Bacteria; phylum Patescibacteriota; class Gracilibacteria; order Absconditabacterales; family Absconditicoccaceae; genus UBA3291. The sequence goes on along the minus strand of CAZEFV010000055.1, from coordinate 1,635 downwards.
ACCTACGCATATACTCTAGGAATCACCACAAAGTCTAATATCCATGACGCAAATCTTTATGAAGCAATGACCAGAGCCGAAATGGCAAAGATGTTAGGAATTTGGACAGAAAACACACTCAAAATAAGAGCAGATCTTTGAGCAGAATGCACTTTTTCTGATACTTCAGATATCCCAGGAGATTTAGCAGTACGAATCATCAAAGCATGTCAAATGGGACTAATGGGACAAGGAATGCGAGAGTTTAGACCACTCGACCATGTCACCAGAGCAGAATTTTGAACAGTACTTTCACGTGCCTTACGAGGAGAAATGTATAACCAACCATCCCCCTATTTTGCCCGCCACCTTACCATCCTCAAAAAAACCTGAATTATTACAAAAGATGAACCACATCAAGAAGAGATGAGAGGATACGTAATGCTCATGCTCCAAAGAGCAAGTAAAAAAATAGAAATTATTGCAGAGACACCTACAGCACCAAAATCTCTGACCGAGGCTGGATGCGATGATCCTCTGACCAAAATGTCTTGTTTATTAGGAAATCCACTATGTCCTACTGCATGTAAAGTAATTTATCAAACTTCATCATATCATCCCCGCTGAAAAAACAGAGATTTTTGGGAAGAGTTTACTATTTCTCATTACTCTCCCAAACAACGATATGATAGCCACTCATTATCCGAACTATTTTCTGACCAACTCTCAAGATCTGAAGTAGAACAACTTTTTAACATTCCTCTCATCAAGTTAAGTACTTCTGAACTAAATGAAGAAATCCAAAGAATCACTAACTTTCTACACGAAAATCATTATCTTATTGGAAATATTCCTCCGTATGAATTAGAGTTTTGAACTTGTTATTCCACTTTATGACGCACCTGGAGAGAGCAAGCAATTATTGGAGACATTTCCAGATGGGAACCTACAAAAATAAAGTATTCACTTTGCCCTTATTACACCTACGGAACACTTATTGCTACAGTCATCCACGAGTTAGGTCATGTCAGAAACGCTTATGACCAAGAAAGTGCCTTTGATGCAAATTACAATCAATTTTCTGAAATTTGTCGATCTATATCCGGAACAAACGAAATAAAAATCTGCCCTGAGAATGCTTTTGTAGGAAATTATGCACAATTTAATGCAGCAGAAGATTATGCTGAGACATTCGTCTTCCACTTAATAGGAGACAATCATTTCAATATCGGCAAAAAATTTAATATACAAGATCCTTACTTTCAGCAAAAAATAGCTTATTTCCAAAAATCTCTAGAAAAACATGGGGCAAAGCAGAAAAATAAAACAGAAAGAAACGGCACAGATATAGCATTGCAAAGCGAAGAAAGTCAAAAAAACGCACGTTCGAATAATCGAGATGAAGAAACCTCAAGAGGTAAAGATTTGCATCATTCCGAGTTAAATAAAGACTGAAACGATCTGCGAATTGGTAGCACAGGATCATTTAAAACTTTTAACGAACTTCAGCAACAAGAACAACGAGATTGTGAATACGAAATACCTATCAATCACCAAGAATAAACAGCTTTTTAATTCTTTTTTTTCAAAACATTATGACACTTTCCTGCCTAGATTATGCTATGTCCTACCTATCAAAATATCCAAAAACAGAAG
>CAZEFV010000054.1:1990-6052 GCA_964511595.1 uncultured Candidatus Peribacteria bacterium | reverse complement strand
CTCACGACTAGTGAGATCATCATTGACGTCGATTTTCCTGACAAAGACAGTGTCTCAAAGCCGATCCAACAATACGTAAACTGTCTTGTCTCTATTTACGAAATCCCTAGTGATCCAGAATTATTTCTGACGAACCTCTGTAATATCCAGACGCTTTCGAGCTTTGGACAGGCGACACAGGAGGGGAGGCTACAGGCAATTACACTTTTGCTCAATTATCTCAAACATACCCAAATTTACGCTCTCAAAAATATCCACAAAATCTCGTATCACGCCCAGACTTCGAGAGTCCTAATGGACGACATTACGATCAAAAATTTAGAAATTTTTGCATCCAGTTACGAACAGAGCGAAAAATATAGTCTTTGTGGAGTTCTGGATGCGACCGTTACACATGCGTGATCGAGATTACTCAAACATCGAGTACTCAATCCTATCAATGATCTCGCTCTCCTCAACGCCAGAACCCGCCACATCGCAAGATATCAAAACCACTCTTCTACGAACGATCTACTCAAGGCATTACGTGGCACTTCAGACGTAAGTAAATTGATTTCTAGCATACTATACAAAAAACTAACTCCTACGCCCTTTGTTAAATTGAGGACGACGTTAAGTGTTTTTTTTGACCATCAAAAGCCACTTTTCGACGTATTTCAGACCGAGCTTACAGCTCTTGGGCTCCTCGATACAGAAAAGGATCAGCTTTTTTCTCTTTTTTCTTTACTTCAGCAGACATTGAAGGCTGATGAAGATATCTCATTTCCGACCGATTATGTCCAAGATAATTACGACGAAACGATTGATCAGTTGAGAAAAATCGCCTATCATAGTGATGAAGCTCTCCTCGAATACCAGCAAATGCTCGTCAAATCCTCATGAATCAATAACGTAAAACTCAAATTTGTGATGAATCAGGGGTATTTTATCGAATTAACCCAAAAAGATGCACAAACATTTTTGGAAAATACCAGAGAGGCTCTACAGCATGCAGAGGAGACAGAGAGAGAAAAACTACAAGTTTCTCATCGTCAGACACTAAAAGACAATTTGCGTTATATTTCCCCTTATCTCGAGCATCTTCAGACGACGATCATTTCTGCCAAAGACAAACTAGCAGACCAAGAATATCGTATTTTAGAGACATTAAGGGACGCAATCATTGAGTCTTCAGCAGCTTTATTCTCTTTTGCTATGACGATTGCACATTTAGATGTCTCTGCGTCTCATGCAATATTTGCTCGTGATCACCACTATATTCAGCCGGAACTTACCAATGACCCGATCTTCAATGTCAAAGGAGGTCGTCATCCCGTAATCGAAAAGTTTCTCCCAGCAGATCAGCCTTTTATCCCTAATGATCTCTTGTTAGGAAATCAGAAAAATAATCCTGATTCTCAGCATGGACTAATTCATATCATTACGGGACCAAATATGGGAGGAAAATCTACCTACCTGCGTCAGTCTGCTCTAATCGTATTGTTAGCGCATTGTGGATTTTTTGTGCCAGCCGAATCTGCAAAAATTGGACTTATTGATGGACTCTTTGCGCGTGTCGGAAGTGGTGATGTCATCGCAAAAAATCAATCTACCTTTATGACCGAGATGATAGAAGTCAGTAATATCCTCAATAATGCGACAGAAAACTCTTTTATTATTTTTGACGAACTCGGACGTGGGACAGCAACATACGATGGAATGGCATTAACGAGTGCAATTCTCCTCTATTTACTCAGACATTTACAGACCAAGACATTATTAGCTACGCATTATCACGAACTTATCCAGCTCGAAAACCAATATCCAGAAATCCGCAATTTCTCTGTCTCCGTCTATGAAACAGATAAAGAAGTAATTTTTATGAAAAAGATAGTAAAAGGCTGAGCAAACAAAAGCTATGGAATAGATGTCGCACAGTTAGCAGGGATTCCGAGCGAAGTACTTTCTCAGGCGAGAGAAACCCTAAAGAAATTGGAAAAAAACCTTTCAGGAGATGCTACGCTTGTACAAAAATATATTACCGAAAATACCTCTCCTCATATGGCACCTCTTTTCCAGTTAGCAGATAATCGTTCTCAGTATCAAGAAAAATACGAAAAAATACAGAGAATCCTTTCTCAGGCAGATACCGATAATATGACTCCTCTACAGGCATTACAGTTTCTTGCCAAGATCAAAGAAGAGCTATAAGTAAGAAGAAAATAAAAAATATCGCTTTCTTATTAAGAAAGCGATACAACATTTGAGTACATGTCTATTAAATATTATTTTGGAGAATCTCGATCATATCTAATTTCTCAAAAGAAATGTCTAGATCTTCTCGACCCATATGCCCGTAGGCAGCGAGTTGGCGATACATGGGTTTTCTTAGTCCGTAGCGATCAATAATCGCCGCAGGACGTAAGTCCCAGAATTTTTTAATTATTTCGATAATTTTTATATCAGGAACTATGCCAGTTCCAAATGTATCAATAAAGATAGAAACGGGTTCTGCGACCCCAATAGCATAGGAGATTTGAATTTCTACCCTCTTTGCCAAATCTGCTCCTACAATATTTTTTGCAATATGACGGGCTGCATAAGCTGCACTTCTATCAACTTTCGTCGGATCTTTTCCAGAAAAAGCACCGCCACCATGCGGACATTTTCCACCATAAGTATCAACAATAATTTTTCTTCCTGTTAATCCTGTATCTCCGTGAGGTCCGCCAATTACAAATCTTCCTGTTGGATTAATGAGAATTTTTGTTTTGTCATCAATCAACTCTGCAGGAAGAACATGTTTTATTACGTGATTAATACAATCTTCTTTAATTTTTGATAACTCAACATCTGGGTTATGCTGAGTTGAAATAACAATTGCATCAATACGAATAATTTTTTTATCCGCATTATATTCTACTGTGATTTGAGATTTTGAATCTGGACGTAAATACGGCATTAAATTAGTTGTTTTGCGAATTTCAGCCAAGCGATGAACAATTTTATGAGCATATTCCAAAGCCGCAGGCATATAACTATCTGTTTCGTTGATTGCATATCCAAACATCATACCTTGATCGCCTGCTCCACCAGTATCAACGCCTAACGCAATATCAGGAGATTGTTGCTTAATTACATTTATAACGCCAATTGAATCGGCATCAAAACGTAAATCTGTGCGGTCATAACCAATATCTCTAACGACTTCTCTTGCAATTTGCGGTAAATTAACATAAGTGCGAGTTGTAATTTCGCCACCAATTACAATTAATCCAGTTGTTGCATAACATTCGCAAGCAACTCGACTATTTGGGTCATCTTTTAATAAAGCATCAAGTACACTATCTGAAACTTGATCGCAAACTTTATCTGGATGTCCTTCCGAAACTGATTCAGATGTAAAAAACGTTCTGTTTTCTTCCATTTTGTTTTTTTCTCCTTTTGTTTGTTTAGGTAAATTATTTATTTAAAATAAAAAATAGTATATAAAAAGCGAGACAAAAATCAACATATTCTTATTAGGAATACAAAAAATACGAGATTAATGAAGTTTACTCCTGCAGAGCCTCAATAATCTCTCTACCGAATGCGACACTTGCTTGCGGTCCGCTCGCAGTGATAATCTTCCCATCTCTCACCACATCCCCTCCACGCCAGATTGCTTGATGCTTTTTGAGAAAATTGATTTGCGTCTCTTCTCCGTCGTCTCGTGCGGTTACTTCCTTGTCAGCAAAAATACCACTTTCCGCCAAGAGAGTCGGAGCGATACAAATCGCGCCTAATATTTTAGAAGTATCCGTCTGAGATGAAAGAAACTCTGTAGCGAGTGCTTGATAGCTGGTGTCTCATCGATATTGCTCATAAGCTCCACCTCATCCCACAAAAACCAAAGCATCATAATCTTTAGGATCGATCTCATCAAAGCACAGAGAGTCCGCAATTTTTAATCCGAAAACTCCAAAACATTCTCCTCCTTCTCCAGACGCGATCGAAATCTCGCATTCATTCTGCTCAAAAATATGGTAAGGATTGACAAATTCTAGATCCTGAAAGTCGCGATTAGCTACAATGATTAAAATA
>CAZEFV010000054.1:0-1980 GCA_964511595.1 uncultured Candidatus Peribacteria bacterium | reverse complement strand
GTATTTTCTCTAAAAAATAAATATACTTATAGTGAGTTTTATTTTACTTTTTTAAAAAAAGAATGCAAGCAGAAACAGGAGTGATCAAAGATCATGGTCATCTCAAGCCAGAAGAAATCTCTCGAGATAATTATTTTATGGATGTAGTACGTGTATTAGGAGAAAAGGCAACCTGTAATAGAGGAAAAAGCTGATGTGTCATCACAAAAGATCGCAGAATTCTCGCGACCGCTTTCGTCACTTCTCCTCGTGGAAATCCAACCTGTGATGAGGCAGATCATCAGATTGAAACGTTTATCCATGTGGATGGTTCTGAGACACATCACTGTATGAGAAACGTTTGTGCAGAGCTCGGAGCCATAGCAAATGCCTCCCAAAACGGCGTTTCACTTGAATGATCGACATTATATTGTACGATGACTCCCTGTACCGTGCGTCATTGTGCTCATGCAATTGTAGCCTGTGGTATTTCAAAAGTTGTCTGTGATCTCAAAGGGCATGAGAGCCAAGAAGCTGAAAAAATCTTTAAAAATGCAGGAGTAGAATTAGTATATCTCAATACGGAAGTAATAAATTATCATAATGCCAGTTAAGTATAAAAAATTTCAAAGATTGCTCTTGATTTTTTAAAAAATCTGAGTATAATGAAGAATAGTCAGAGAAATCTGATGATGAGAACTTTAACATACTACATACATAAGTAAATTTCACTACTACATTGCTGTTTTTTCTACTTAGAGATAGTAGAGAAAGTAGCTGGAAATTACCATATGAGTCTAAACTTACTTGCAAAAAATGCAAACCTACCGTCTTCATGTTTTGAAGTATCGGTACCAAGCCATATTTCTCAGGACAGTCGCTGAGGACTCACCCTGAGAAAAAGGCTGGGATAAGCCAAAGTTGGAGTTTAGGACTTACATGAAATTTCTACTTTTGTAGATTGCAGATAAGCAAGCATGAATAAAGGTGGTTTAGGACTTACATGAAATTTCTACTTTTGTAGATGTTTAATTATACCGTCTTTATTTTTATTATGTTTAGGACTTACATGAAATTTCTACTTTTGTAGATTATAAAACCGCAATTATTCTGCGAGTGAGTTTAGGACTTACATGAAATTTCTACTTTTGTAGATATCTCAATCAAGTAGCTTATGCTTGAAGTTTAGGACTTACATGAAATTTCTACTTTTGTAGATTAGTTCCTCATTGTCGAGGATAATTTGTTTAGGACTTACATGAAATTTCTACTTTTGTAGATTTCGTAAATTCCTTCTGCTAAGTCTTTTGTTTAGGACTTACATGAAATTTCTACTTTTGTAGATAGGGGTTGTCTCAAGATCATTTCTTGTTTAGGACTTACATGAAATTTCTACTTTTGTAGATTAAAACATAGAGAGATAGAATGAAAAGTTTAGGACTTACATGAAATTTCTACTTTTGTAGATGAAAAGATATTTCAATCACCTCAAAAAGTTTAGGACTTACATGAAATTTCTACTTTTGTAGATAAGGCTCAAAATGTCTTCAACATCAACAGGTTTAGGACTTACATGAAATTTCTACTTTTGTAGATTATGACTTCTGCCTGTATTAGCTTTTTTTATGTTTAGGACTTACATGAAATTTCTACTTTTGTAGATTTGCGGATTGACAACAATGGGATTTGAGTTTAGGACTTACATGAAATTTCTACTTTTGTAGATTAGGGATAATATCCAAAAACTGGAAGAGTTTAGGACTTACATGAAATTTCTACTTTTGTAGATAAAGGCTCGAATCGGAAGCCGAAAGTGGTTTAGGACTTACATGAAATTTCTACTTTTGTAGATTGTTTGTTGATGATCTTAAAGTTTCATGTTTAGGACTTACATGAAATTTCTACTTTTGTAGATATGATCCCTTCGTCATATAATTGACGCAAGTTTAGGACTTACATGAAATTTCTACTTTTGTAGATTCAGCTTTTATTCCATCTTGT
>CAZEFV010000053.1:5444-6096 GCA_964511595.1 uncultured Candidatus Peribacteria bacterium | reverse complement strand
ATAATAGGATATAAATATTCTACTATACCGATTTCTTTTGTTTTTAGAAATTTCGGATAAGAAAAGTTTTACAAGCAAGTCTACTTCCTTACTTGAGCAACATTATGGGGGTGTTGCTATACCCTGATCAGTTAATTTACTAATTATGTGAAGATACTCACCTCCTTTTATTTATTATTTTTGTTATTTTTTTGCGACAACAGGAGCATAATACAGATTATTTTTTCACTTTCAAGAAGGGGAAAGTTAAAAAAATCTTACCATAAAAATCTCTTGTTTTTTCAATTCATAATCCTAAAAAGAGATGTAATAGTGCCTTTATTTAGCTTTTTATCTCTTATCATATTCCCCTATGCAACGCAAAACTTTCGATAAAAACCAAGACTATTTTCGTAAAAAAGCTGTCATTACTCCTTCTAGTCGCTGAAATGGAAGAAAAAGCTGATCATCTCCGATGTTATGGGTAGTTTTAGCTATTTTGGTGTTTGCCATTATTTTTGTTGCTTTTTATATAATTTTTAAAAAACCTGCTAATCTTGACGCTGTTGCTACGACCACTACGGGAGCATATGCAAAAGGACAAAGTGTTACTTTGAGAGGAATACTACAACCCAATATGGATGTATCAATTGCCACTCATGTACTAACTTCT
>CAZEFV010000053.1:4368-5434 GCA_964511595.1 uncultured Candidatus Peribacteria bacterium | reverse complement strand
AACAATTTTATGTAAAAAGTGCAACGGTTAATCTTGGCCTCTATACGGGAGAAGTGGTAATTAATGGAAATGTTGAACATATCTATCAGTCTATTCCTATTGTTTTAGTGGAGAGTATTTCAGGACAGCTTTTATCTGACGCTGGGGATCTTACCTGAGGAATACATGAAGACGAAATCATTGATACTAATCTATGAACATATATTCCTTCTGCTGGAATTCAGATTTCTCCTTCGTTTTTTGAGCATTTTATGCTAATCAATGAAGGTGAAGGTGGACAAATCCGTTTCTCTGCCCTACAAGGGGAGGACGAAAAAGAGTATGTTATCAATTATTTTAAGTGTACTCCTGGAGTTTCTGACAAAGACTGTAAAGCTCTGCAATCCACATTTTCTCAGAATTCTCCTCGTAGTATCACAACTAGCAATGGGATCACCTACTATAAGTCTAATCTTACCAACTCTCGATTCGCAAATAATAATAATCGATGGGGGATTATGATCAACGATACTCCTGAAGATGTAATAAAACTTTTAAAAGATGATATTTTACTCGTTAACGACAAAACACTCCATGAACGAGTGAAAAGTGCTGCTCCTCGTCTCTGTCAACAGAATGATGAGAAACTCCAATCTATAACCAAAACTGATTATTTGGTCAAAAATGAAGGGTTGGTTGCTAATATTATCGGAAAGAGTCAAAATTATGAGATATCTTGTTCTATCCTGATCGATTTAGGATTACCTGCGAAAGGGAAGATTTCAAGTTTTAGTATTGGTAAAACGATAAATTCAGAACCAACTACGGGGACTTCTTCTGATAATGTTACTCAACAGCAAACTTCTGAAAATAAAGTGGTTTCTCAAATTTCCTGGAATCCTAATGTCCCACAATTCCCTATCAATATAGAGAAATCTCTGACTTACAAATCTTCTAGAGGATATGGTGCAATTCTTCCTTCTCCTAACCTTTCTTATGCAGCAAATGCTGTCAATGAAGACTTTTGACAGCTGGGGTTAAGGTGCGGAAATGTGATTAAAGTAGTTAAACATGCAGACAAAGATAA
>CAZEFV010000053.1:0-4358 GCA_964511595.1 uncultured Candidatus Peribacteria bacterium | reverse complement strand
AAACCCCTCCAGCAGTAGAAATCTATGAATGTAGTGCCAAAGGAGAGATCACCTCTCCTGGAGAGCAGTTCCTAGTAGTGGAAAGTGTTGGAAAAAACTTTATTATCAAAATCAATGATCCTGCATGGATTGATTTTGCTAAAAATATTTCGTTTACTGCTTTAGAAGCGTAGTTTTATGCAATCATCAGCTCCTCATCTGCTGTTTCTTTTAGATTATTTTTCTCCACACCAATGAGGTATGGAGAATGTTTTTTGACATATTATTGGAGGACTTTTGCAAAAATGATACAAGATTACTCTCATTACCTCTCGCTTTGATTCTAAATTAGAAAAAAAAGAAATAAAAGACTGATTGACTACTTATCGTGTAGGAAAATGAAGAATCAGCTTTTTCTTTTCTTCTTTTATTTGTGGAATACAAATACTGAAAAGGCATTCAGATATTGAACTTATTCATGCTTCTACATACACTTCTGGAATTCCTGCAAGCATTTTGTGAGCATTGTTTAAAAAACCTAGAGTGTTAACTGTGCACGAAATCTTTTGACAGCTTTGGAAACGCTTCAAACCTCGATACTCTCGCTGGATTTTTCAGCTATTTGAATGGCTAACATTCAGGGCGGAGTATGAAGCATATCACTGCGTGTCCCTCTATACACTTAATAGTTTAAGAATCCATTATGGAATATCTGATGACCTACTCTATCTCATCTATAATGGAGTAGATACCGTATTCTGGGATCCTAAAAAAGTATCTCAAGAAGAAAAAAATCTGATGAAAGTAACGTATTGATGGGAAAATAAAACGCTCCTCCTCTATTATGGACATGCTGGTATCAGTAAAGGATTAGACTATTTTGTACAAGCTCTGCCAGAAATTAAAGAAAAGTTTCCTGATATTCACTGTATTTTTAATCTCATTCCTTCAAAAAGAACTTCATTCCTCGTAGATCAAATCCAACAATTTTCTTCGACTACCCTCCTCCATTGATTACCTCAGGAAATATTACGTCAACTTATCGCTACTGTAGATTTGGTCGTCGCTCCTTCATTAGCAGAAGGTTTTTGATCTGTACATACGGAAGCGTGTAGTATGAGGAAAGCTCTCTTAACGACACAAGTAGCTGCTATTCCTGAAGTGGTCAGTTGAGAAATAATTTTTATAAATCCTGCGTCGAGCGAAGCAATTATTGAAGGGATTTCTCAGCGAAAACAAAAAAAACATTGACTTCTTCCAAAAAAATCTTTTTTATGGGAGAAAACTTTAATCTGAATTCTTTCTTTGTATGATAAAATAGGAATAAAAAAAGTAGGAAAGAAAAAACCTAAGAAAAATCTTTCTTAGGATGTATTATGAAATTTTGAGAGATTGAGATTATGCGAAAGCGGATTGATATTCTTGAAGAGCCTTTTTAAATGCTTCTGCTTTAATTGCTTCAAATTCTTGTCCCATTTGCCCCTTCAGGACTCCTGACATTAAAGCTTCTTGCGCTTTAGCGACATCTTGGACATCTTTTTGTGCATGAGGATTTTCGACGATTTGGTCAGCTAAACGTTTATACTCCTCTTTTGTTCTGGGCAATTCTCCTAAATTCAATTCAGTTTTTTTTACCTCTGGAGTAGGAGACTGAGGGATCTGTTCATACTGATTTTGATATTCTAACATCTTTTATATAGATAAGAGATAAAAATTATTGTTTAAGTGTAAGACGAAATCCTCTATGATCATGAAATAATTCATAGCAGAATTTTTCTTTTCCAATTTCTATTTCATAAGAGTTTGCTTCATTTGGAAGTTCATAAGCTATTTCTCACTGATCGAATTTTGCATGTAAAATGAGTAATTTTGTCCTACTTTGTGCATTATATCGGAATTTTATAGGAATAATTACATCGCCATTAGGAGTTATAGTCGGCTGTATATCGTTCCCAATTTCTTCAAATCCGAATCTCATCTGATTTCTTTCCCCTCCATCAAATGTTATCAGCCTACTGTTTTGTAAATCTGATTTTATTCTCTCTTCCTGATGAGGAGTTCGCTCAATTTCTTGGCTTGTTGAGAGATGTTCTCCAAAATGAGCAAGGTCTCAGAGTCACGACTTTTCGTCTGCAATGAGCGCAGACAATTCTGATTCTAGCGTTTTCCATATTGGATTTTTTGGTGGGGTAGCTTGAAATTTTGCCCCTGTTTTGAGTAGTTCTGACATTGTTTGTAAGGGACAAAAACTAAAAAGCGTTTAGCATAGCATCTAAATTTTTGAGATCAGTCGAATCCTGTGCAGATTGTGCTGTTTGCTGTTCAATAAGATGTTCAGAAGCCTGAATTTTTTCTAAAATTTTCTTATCTTTGATATGAAAAACGATGCGATCCATCGCTCTTTTAAAAATGACCACCATTTTATCTATAGTTTCTTCATTGAGCTGATTATTTGCAATCAACGTTTTTAAACCTCGTCCCATCTGTCGATCAGGAATTGCGTCTAATACTGTGATAAGATATTCTTTTTTTGTCATGGTAGCAAAAGAAAACTAAAAAACTGACTTTCGTCAGTAATTATATTGGAAAGAGTATGAAAAAGCAAATTTTATCTCCCAATCTCTTCCTGATATTGATCAGACTTTTTTCTTTTTTATCTTTTTTATCTTTAAAAAAAACTATTAGAGAACTCTAAAATCGTTTTTTCTTTTTAAAAAACCGCATCGTACCTACAGCTATCCCAAACATAAGAATCAGCAATCCCACAAATGCTAAAGGATGATTATCAAACGGTAAGGAAACATTCATACCATACATACCACTTAGTCGTGTTAAAATCCCTAAAACCACGGTAAAAATCGTCAAAAGTGAGATTACTTTGTTTGTTTTTATCTGAGTCAAAGTATCAGATACATCAAATAAACTTTCCGTATTTTCTTTTAGCATGGAAATGATTGAGAGGATTTTATCCGTTTTATATTGCAGATCCTCAAAATACACATCTAAATCTCCTTCATAAAAGTTTACTGTTGCAACCTGTAGTTCGTTTAAGATTTCACTATGAGGAAAAATAATTTGTCTCATCAAAATCGCATTTCTTTTTTTGATCAAAAGGAGAGAAAGCAGGTTCTCATCAATAGTATTTACTTCCAAAGCTGATCATTCTATTTTCATGAGATCTTGGGAGAACTTTGCCAATCCAATCAAAGCCTTATCATACATTGCATCTATAATCTTGTAGAGAATATAATAGGGTGATAATTTAAATGCGTCCGAACTATCTTTTTCAAGTTCTTCGCGATAAGTATCTTGTATCTTTTGGATATTATTGGTCAAATTGGATGTCACTGTGATGATAAAATCTTTCCCTAAAATTGCATGCATCGTATTTGCAAAATGTTTTTCCGTCTTTTCATCATATTTTGGGAAACGCATGACGACAAAAATACAGTCATCATAGACATCCATTTTATCTTGCGTGGCAAAGTCTAGAAAATCTTGTTCAATAATTTCATGGAGATTATATTTTTCGATCAAGATTTTTGCTTCTTTACGAGAAGGATTTACTAGATGAGTTCGAGAGACATCTCCGACTGTGATACTTCCTTTCATGAGATATTTTATTTGAGTAAGTAAATTAGTTTTTTCTATCTATATCTTTTCTAAAATCAACCTTTTAATTATGATTCAAAGAAGATGGTATTGAGATATTTTACGTATTGTTCGAGATTTGGCGTTTTCCCCGTCCCCTCGAAAAAAGGGCTAGAAGAAAGCGGAAGAAGCTCATAAGTGACTTTACCATACGGATTTACCAGATATATTCCCTTCTGAGATAGATACCTACACTTCACACTCTCACTCTCCTTCACTTTTCAAGAATCAAAATAGTGATGAGCAATAAAATTCTGAAAATTTAGTAACTGTAGATTTGCTCATAGTGACTCTGGAGACACTCCGGGAACTATCCATCATTGACTTAAAATACTCAATCCAATAGGAACCTTATGACCAAAACTCTCCACGTAATATCTCGTATTGTGAAAAGTTATCTGCTTTTTCTCTTTTTTGGGAAGTTCGGTGTTGATTATTTCCGTTCCAAAAGCCTGCTTTGTAAGATAATCAAGAAGGTTTTTTGAAAATTCTGGATAACGATATTCCCGTTTTATATTTCCCTGTTCATCAGCTCCCGCATAGAGATGTTGTGCTGGCGCATATTGTTTTGTCTTGGAGAAATTAGGGACAAAAATCAGATCAACGCCACGAAAATATCGTCGTCCTGCTTCATCATTATTGATATATACCGGAGCTTCTACTGGGATGCCAAGATAGTTCATTTCTGTATCGGGAAGTTCAATCTCGATCAACTCTAATCTATTTAT
>CAZEFV010000052.1:0-6213 GCA_964511595.1 uncultured Candidatus Peribacteria bacterium | reverse complement strand
AAACGCTGTAGACCAATATAAAGAACAAGCTAAACATAAAACTCAGCTAGAAAGAACTGAACTTCAAAAAGAAAAAACTGGTCAATTCACATGAGCCTATGCGATCAATCCATTTAATGGAGCGGAAATTCCCATATATATTGGCGATTACGTATTGGCCAATTATGGAACTGGAGTAGTAATGGCCGTGCCCGCACATGATGAGAGAGACTTTGAGTTTGCAAAAAAATATAATATACCAATTATTCAAAGCATTATGCCTTTGGATGGAGAAAGAAATGATAAGGCAGAACGCAGAGAAGTAATCAATGCTATCGTTCAAAGAAAATCTGATGGGAGGTTTTTGATGGTGAAATTCAAAAAATTTGGTTGGATCTCCCCAGTTGTTGGAGGAATTGATGAGGAAGAAACAGCTCTAGAAACTGCTGAAAGAGAAATATTGGAGGAAACTGGATATAAAGCTAAAGCAATTAAAACTATTGGACGAGTAGCTGAATCCAACTTTTTTGCAGAAAATAAAAACGTTTGGAGACAAAAAATAACGAATAATGTGATATTAGAACTATTAGATGAAACTCCTGTAGAAATCAAGGAAGAAGAAAAGGAAATTCAAGAAGCTATTTGGCTAACCTACGAAGAAGCTTTAGCACAAGTAAGCCATAAAGATAATTTACTGGGAATAAAAGCATATGTAGAAGGAGAAAAGGCATATACAGAAAAAGGTGCTCTTATCAACTCCTGAGAATTTAGTGGATTATCTAGTGATGAAGCTATCGCAAAAATGCAAAACTGGCTGAAAACAAACTCACTTGGAGGAGTAAAAGCAAATTACAAAATCCAAGATTGGGTATTTTCTCGTCAAAGATATTGGGGAGAGCCATTCCCAATGGTATATTGCGATCAATGTGGAGTAGTGCCTATGAATGAATCAGATTTGCCTTTAACTCTACCTGATGTAGATAATTATGAACCAACTGGAAGAGAAGAAGGACCGTTGGCAGATATTGATTGGTGGATAAAAACTCCTTGTCCAAAATGTGGAAAAGAATCAAAAAGAGAATCCAACACAATGCCAGGTTGGGCAGGTTCAAGTTGGTATTGGCTGAGATATATGGATCCCACAAATAAAAATGCTCTAGTAGATTCTGAAATAGAAAAATATTGGGGGAATGTAGATGTGTATGTTGGTGGAGCCGAACATGTAACCAGACATATGATTTATGCGAGGTTTTGGCAAAAATTTCTCTTTGATATAAACATAGTTCATAAAGATGAACCTTTTCAAAAGTATGAAAAAGTCTGATTGATTATGGCAGAAGATGGTCGTAAAATGTCGAAAAGACGAGGTAATATTGTAAATCCAGATGACGTAATTGATGAATATGGAGCCGACGCTTTCAGAATGTATGAAATGTTTATGGGGCCTTTTGATCAGTTCGTAGCACGAAATACCAATGGATTAAAAGGAGTAAAAAAGTTCATCGACAAAGTGGTTGCATTAGGAGAAAAAGTGGACAGAGAAAAATCTATAAAAACCGCAAAAGATGTAGAAATACTTTTACATCAAAGCATCAAAAAAATAACTGAAGATATTGATGCCTTCAGACTTAATACTTGCGTTTCACAATTTATGATACTTGTGAATCGCTTATGAGAATTAGAAAAAATAGATAAAAAACTGTTTGAATCTTTTATAATACTATTAGCACCTTTTGCTCCTCATGTAGCAGAAGAATTTTGGAATCAATTATGAAATGAGTTTAGCATTTTTACTAAAGCAAAACGACCAAAACGAGATGAAAAAAAATTAATATCTGATACAATAAAAGTAGCAGTACAGTTTAATGGGAAGGTCCGTGGAACTATCGAAGTAACAAAAAACGCGACTCAAAATGAGGTAATGCAAATTATAAACCAACAATTTAAAAATTATTTCATTACAGAAAAAATTAAAAAAATTATTTATATACCAGGGAAAATAATAAATATCGTCTCATAATCATTTTGTCAAAAACATGTTGATTTATCGGGTGAAATAAATAAACAAAAGGGAATTTATCCCTCCCTTTATTAAAACATGGAAATTACAAAATTAGATTTTGCTTTTTTCAGTGAGCATAAAAAGTTTTCCGATTGCAAACCAAAAATCAAACAACTTTTTGCACTGGGAAATATTAACATACTAGAAAAAAAAATTTTATGAATAGTCGGACCAAGACAAAAATCTTCCTACGCAGATCAAATTCTTGAAGTATTTTTCGAAAAGGCAAAATGAAGAGATTTTGCAACAATTTCTGGACTCGCTAGAGGAGTTGATCAAAAATGTCACACTTTATCTCTACATACAGATATTCCTACCATCGCAATATTAGGAGGGGGGATACAACGTTACCTAAAGACTACAGATCGCCATCTCGTTTATGAAATAATAGAAAAGTGAGGATTAATACTTTCTGAATTTGATTTAGATTTCGAGCCAACTACACGAAGTTTTCCACTCAGAAACAGAATTATCGCTAGCCTGAGTGATGCATTATTTTTACCAGAAGCACGCGAAGGAAGTTGAAGTTTGATCACAGTAAATTATGCTATAAAAATCAAAAAGCCAGTTTTTATCGCACCCAATCCACTATTCAATCTAAATGGAGAGGGGAGTAATCAATTGTTATCAGAAGGAAAAGGGCAACTATTATCTAACTTTTCTCAAATTTTAGCAATTTTCGGAGAAGAGGTTATTTGAAAAGAAAAAGACAAAGCTGACGAATTATTGAATAAATTGACAACTCAAGAAAAATACATTTTTACGCTCATAAAACAATACCCTAACCAAGAGTTATCTACACGAATACACAATTCAGAATTAGACATCTGAGACGCTATGACAAATATAACACTTTTAGAAATGAAAGGTATTATTAGACAAAGTTGACCCGGAATATACATCACGAACTAAACGATAACCAAGGGTTATCATAAAATAAACAAAAGCGGTTGCTTTTGTTTTTAATATACATAAAAATCTAACTGATCAAACACATAGGGCTGTCGTTTGAACATATGTTTCTATTTTTTTTACTTCTTGTTATTTTACTAAACGATGAATGACATTAAAGCGGTCTTTGATATTGGAAATGAAACCATTAAGGCAGTGGTTTTTGGACAGGATAATGACAAGGACGCAATTTTGGCAAAGCACTCTGAACCTGTAATGGGGATGAGAAAAGGGAAAATTATTGATGCTGAAGCATTCACAACTACCTTAAACAAAATCGTTGAAACTTTCATCAAAAAACTCTGAGGAGATTTCATTGATAAAGTTTACATTTGAGTATCTCATCCTGAATTATTAGTACAAAGAATCGTAGAAGGAAAGAGAATTATGACTGATGAGGTAGAGACCGCTGATTTGGATCATCTATCAAGAATAGTAGCAGACATCGCTCATGTAAATAACTATGAGATTATGAAAATCGTGCCTGTAGCGCGAATCGTAGATGAAGATAAAAAAGAAAAAGATCCTGTTGGATTACATTGCAAAAAACTTGAGTTAATGGCAGACGTCTTTCTACTTCCAAAAAATTTCTATACTGGACTCATAGATGCATTTGATAAAATATGACTCGAAATTGCGGATATTATACCAAATATCTTAGCAGCTAGCGAAGTAGCTATTGATTATGATCATAAAGATCTATGAACTGTGTTAGTAGACATCGGAAAGAATCAAACAAGTTATGTTATATATGAAGACGGATTTCCTTTATGATATGGGACAATTCCCCTAGGAGGAGAAAATGTAACCAAAGATATTTCTATAGGAATGCAAGTAGATATAAAAGAATCAGAAGAGATCAAAAAAACTCTCGGAACAGTATATGTTGACGAAAAGACACAGCTCGATTCACCTATGGATGTATACTTTCTCGCAGAAATCATATCAGCTAGATACGAACAAATATTTGACAAAATCAATATTCATCTCAAATCACTTGAAAAAGATGGACGTCTTCCAGGCGGAGTACTGTTGATCTGATGAGGTAGCAAAATGAGAAATCTAGATGTTTTATCCAAAAATACGTTCAAATTAGCATCATTTCTCGGTGGTGATCAAGTAGTAAATTTTGGAGAGTTATCTCATAACTTACAATTCGTGAATTTACTTTGATGTTATCATTGGTCACAAAAATATATTGAAGAGGGGAGAGGGTTTGGAAATTGATTCTGAGAATTTGGGAAAATAGGAAAAAAAATCTGATCATTCTTCAAAAATCTTTTTTAATAATACATCAAAATAAAAATAAGAATCAGTTTTTTTCTCTTTTAATTCTTTATGTTTATCTTAACAGATGGAAAACACACAACCAATGATGTATCACGATATCGTGAGAGAAATTATGCCAGAAATAATACCTGGAGCAAAAATTAAAGTACTAGGAATTGGAGGATGCGGAAATAACGCTCTCAATAGAATGATCCAAGAAGGATTAGAAGGTGTTGAATTTGTAGCAATCAATACAGATGCACAAGATTTAGCAAATAATCTCGCCCCTATAAAAGTGAACATTGGACTTAACTTAACAAAATGACTCGGAGCTGGCGCAAATCCTGAAATTGGAAGAAAAGCAGCTGAAGAATCAGAGACAGAGCTTAAAGAAGCACTTAGAGACACAGATATGGTATTTTTGACAGCAGGAATGGGAGGAGGAACTGGAACTGGTGCTGCTGCCGTTGTCGCAAACATCGCCAAATCCATGGGAATTTTAACCGTAGCAATTGTCACAAAACCCTTTAGTTTTGAAGGGAAAAAAAGAACCCAAAATGGAGAAGATGGATTAGCTAAACTAAAAGAAAGTGTAGATACCCTGATTGTAATTCCCAACGATAAAATATTCAGCATAGTGGATAAAAAGACTACATTCCAACAATCATTTAAAATGATCGATAAAATTCTCCATCTCGGAGTACAGGGAATCACAGATCTAATCACGAAAGCAGATCCTAATGGAATTAACGTAGATTTTGCAGATATTAGAGAAGTAATGTTAAACTCAGGAAATGCTTTATTAGGAATTGGATACGGAGTAGGGGAGAAGAGGGCAGTGGATGCTGCTAGAAAAGCAATTGAAAATCCACTTTTAGAGGCAAATCTCGATGGTGCTAAAAAAGTAATTTTTGCAGTTAGTGGAGGCCACGATTTGACTCCTATGGAAGTAAGAGAGGCAGCAAGCGTAATTGAAGAAATTCTTTCTGATGATGTAAACATGATTTGGGGAATGAGTTTCGATGAGAATTTTGATGACGAAGTAAAAGTTACTCTCATCGCCACAGGGTTTGAAGCTCAAGCAAAAGACACCACTTATGAAAAGCAAAAGAATAGAGATATTTTTGGACAAAAAAAAGAAAGTGAAGATATCTTTACAAGAACACTCAGATCCGAGGGACGTTCATCTCCTAGCCAAAATATCCCAACAAATATACACAACATTTCAGAAGAAGAAGACAAATCACTATTTACTCTCCAGCAAGGAGAAGATTTAGAGACTCCACCCTTTATTACTAAGAAATTCGCCACAAATTAAAGGGAAAATTTGCAATTTTCAATAAAAAGGAATATAATGAGAGATAGCTTTATCTCTCTTTTTCTTTGAATGGAAAAACAAAAAAAAATCCGAAAAATATGAATAATTTGTACTTTAGGGATAAGTATAGTATTTTGATGAACGATTTTTGCCCAATTACCAAATTGGGGGGAAATAGATCCGATCATCACACAAAATGCTTCGCAAGTAATCAACACAGAGATTTGCGAAGAATGAGATACTATTTGTATCAGACAAGGAACCGCTATTTCAGTACGAAATCCTCAAGATGACGGACATGTAGAAGGAGTAATTGATTATGACCAAAATTTCTTTTCAAAACATTCCGAAGCAATTTCCGCAACAATGAAAATTATCCAAAGAGTAATTAATTACACTTTAGGATTTTTAGCAATTATTGCCTTAATTCTTAATAGTAACAGCAGGAAATGACGACTCCAAAACAAAAAAAGGGAAAGGGTGAATCAAAACAGCAGCAATTGCACTCGTCGGCGTTGGTCTTTCTCGATCTTTTGTAAGTTTAATTATTTGGCTCGTAAATTTAATTACCAAATAATCATATTGACTTTATTTCTCTCTCTCATAAAATCTCATGAAAAAAGTTTTATTCACA
>CAZEFV010000051.1:3648-6273 GCA_964511595.1 uncultured Candidatus Peribacteria bacterium | reverse complement strand
GTTGAGAGAGGATAGCTACGTTTTTTTTATAATTAACCCTTGTAGAACCAACAATCGCTAAAACACAATCATATCCATTCAAAGTAAGTTTAGCATACACTGTGGAAATCAAAGTCGTCTTATCTTCCACAAAAGTATAATAAATCTGATTCTTTTTCAGTATTTTTTCATCAATATATTTCACAATCTTCCTTTCCTCTATAAATTTGATAATAGCCCTCGTTTCGTCATAATCATCTTTCAGATCTTCACGCAAGAGATTGTTAATACCCAAATAATAGTACTCATCGTTTCTGAGAAAACCAATCATTACACCATCTACCAAACTCCCCAAGGCTTCAACCATTTCTTTAATATTTTCCCTCGTAGAGACAACTTCATCGATAATTTCCGTTTCCATTTGTTGTAAATAATTTTCGATATAGGTTTTAAGCCCATCAACGGTTGGAATCCTACCACTAGAATTATAAGGCTGATAGACCATTCCCTGTTTTTCCAAGGTATTCAAATATTTTCTCAGCGTCGAAGGTGCATAATTAATATCTTCCAAAGACGTCAAAAACTTAGAGCCGATTGGCTCTCACTTATGAATATAGGTATCAATTACGATATCCAATAGTGCAAGTAATTTTTCGTCCTGTTGCATCACACTAAAGTATAGAAATTCTCACCTCAATGGCAAGGGAAAATAAAAAAACTAATGACTAAACTTATCAAACACCTGATATAAGATGAGCAAGAATCCAAACAACACTAACCCAGAGACTAATAAATTGATTAAAATCGTTTTTGCTCTCTTGACTCCACTTCCACCGCCTCCATCAGTAAGAAAAGAATATCCAGCATAAAAAACCATAATAACTGCAATAGCACCATAAATATATCCACAAAATTTCGCAACATTGATAATAAATACAGTTGCCTCAGCAATAAAATTAGGAACACTCGCAATATAATAGATAAAATCTACCATCTTCATCAAAGTAAGAGCTCCAACAACATTCAATGTCCCTTTAACTAATTTTTTAGATTTATCTGCATCACCAGCCATAATAGTACGAAGTCATGTAATAACGACCATTAAAATAGCATAAAAAAAAGCAAAACCTTTCAATAAAGTGAGAAACTGAAAAAAGAAAGAAGTATTTCCACTAGTAGCCGCACGAGTAACATCTTCTAATCCTGCCATACTAGAGACATTAAAAACATCTCCAAAGAGCCAACCTGCGCCATAAATAAAAAGTGCTCCCAAAGAAATATATCAGAGACTCTTCATTTGTTTTTTTAAGTCTTCAGATTTTGAGCCACTAATAATCAAAGAAATTCCTGCATAAGAAATATAGACTAATACCAATGCAATAGCCAATCTTTTAAAGACATTTCACAAAAATCCATAATTATCGACTCCATTAGGGTAAAGTAAAGAAGCGATATTTGCTTTTAATGTTTTATCCTTGCTCACGTTTAGATCAACTAAATCCTTATTTAAATGACTAACAAAAGTTTGTTCATAGCTGGGAGGCATTTTCGCCATAATTAAACCACCAGAAACGAAAATCAGACTAAAAAAGAGCAATAACAATTTTTTCATAAACTGAAAGAAAAAAGAAATAAAAAGCTATCCAAGGAGATTGATAACAGCAACTACAATGTCTAATAAGAAGTAGAATCCCACGAGAATGATCACCCCAACCCCAATATAAATAAAATTTTTCTGAATTTTTTTAAGTTCTCATTCATTATGAGTAACATTCGTCACCAAAAGGAAACCATTATAGATAATCAAAATCGTCGCAATAGTAAATCAAAAAAAGGAAATCCATTGAATATAAGGATGTAGGTTAGACGTTATTCGCATCAAAGTATTCGTAATTTTCATCTTAGGATTACCACTTTTTCCAGCGTCCCAAGAAGTAATAGCGTTCATTGAAGTGTTTTGAATTCTACCATCATCATTTGCCTTATCTACAAAAGCATCTAACAGAGCTGCTGGATTGTCCGCACTCACCGTTACGCTCAAATTTTGTGCTACTGAAAAAGAAAAAAAGGCACAAAAACTCAAGAGAAATAAAAATCAGATTTTTTTCATACTTTTAAATCAAATCAAAGATAAAGTTTACCTTGTAAGTGTAAAGGTTTTCGATAAAAAAAGCAAATAAACAAAAGGTTTTTTACTTATTTATCAATTCTCAAAATGGCAAATGTTGAAAACGTCATTATTATTGGTTGAGGAGTTGCAGGACTTACTTCTGCAGTCTATACAGGTAGAGCAGAGCTATCCCCCCTGTTATTTGAAGGATTTATGGCAGGAGGATTACCTCCAGGAGGACAGTTAACCCTCACGACAGAAGTAGAAAACTTTCCCGGATTTCCTGCAGGAATAACCTGACTAGAGCTGATGAAACAAATGAAACAGCAAGCTATAAAATTCTGAACAAGAATCGAAACTAAAACGATTGATCGCATCATTGCAAAAGATCAGATTTTTCACCTCTTTTCCTGAGAAAACGAATATCTAGCAAAAAGTATCATTATTGCAACAGGAGCAAGCGCAAAAAGACTTCGTGTACCAGGAGAAAATAAATTTCGAGAAAGAGGTATCAGCGCATGTGCAACATGTGATGG
>CAZEFV010000051.1:0-3638 GCA_964511595.1 uncultured Candidatus Peribacteria bacterium | reverse complement strand
AAACACTAGTCGTTGTAGGCGGAGGAAATTCTGCCTGTTTTGAGGCTCTCTATCTTTCACGTTTTGGAAAAGAGATACTTATGCTTGTCAGAAAAGATCATCTAAAAGCCTCCAAAAATCTCCAAGAAAAAGTAACACAAAATCCAAAAATCCGCATTATACGAAATACAGAACTCGTAGAATGCCTATGAGAAACGACACTTTCTTCAATCAAAGTAAAAAATAATCAAACTAATCAAGAATCTCAAATCGAAGCTAAAGGGCTTTTTTATGCTATCGGTTACCAGCCAAACGCAGATTTCGTACAAGATATGATCGACATGAGCGAAGATGGATTTATCCTAACAGATACCTGAACAGGAAAGACCAGTATTCCAGGAATTTTTGCGGCTGGAGATGTACAGGATAGAAGATATAGACAAGCAGTAACAGCAGCTGGTAGTGGAGCCATCGCAGGGATGGAAGTAGAGAAATTTCTATCATAAAAACTTAAAAACCTCACAGAAAAAACCGAAATAAAGATTTCGGTTTTTTCATTTTATCTTACTCACTAACTTTCAACTGATAAGTTCCTTTGTCTACTCTTTCAAAAAGGTCCTTATATTTCTGAAGGTTCAACATTACCGTATTAGGGCTCACCATCTTTTCTTTCAATACTTCCTTACAAAGTTCTTTAATCGCCATTGGACGACCATTTTTTTGGAAAACCTTTACTAAGATGTCTTTAACCAAACCTCCTTCATATCCCCATTTTTTCAATCCATATCTACCGATTCCAAGATTAACAAAAAGGTCATTACTCTTTACTAACTCATTGTGAATCGTGTTAATTTTACAAGGTTTTTCTGGGAACCAATCCATAATTTTAGCAGGCAACTCCTGAAAATGAACAGGTTTATTAAGTCTTTCCATGGTATAAAAAATTTTCAACTTCATAGTCTTAGGATTTACATCTGAAAACTCTTTGAGTCCCATTTTCCCATTAAATACACAAATCTCTCTAATAATAGAGAAAAAATTAATATAAAACAGATCATTTTTGAGATATCCTACTTCTTTATACTCAGGTAAGAATTCATTCTTCAAAACAGAGATAAATTCATACATATCTTGAGATTGTTTTCTCTGAGTGAAGTATTGAAGTGTCCAAAGAGTGATTCTCACCAATAAATCTTCAAACAAAGGATCAATATAAAACGCCTTATGAATATATTTATTTCTTTTAAGATAAAGAACATCAAAATCTGAAACTAAAATCAGTTTAAACTCAGATTTAGTGAATTTAAAAAGATTCCTATTAACAAGCTTAGAAATAAGAGCATCTTCTGCAAGAACTCCTCCATGAGCATCCAGAATTTTTTTACTTTCTGCCAAAACACTCATGTAAGTATCATTTCCTACAATCAATCTCCTAAATCTCATCAAAGCTTGGTTTTCGATCTGTCTAATCCTTTCTCTAGTAAGACCATAATCAACACCAATTCTCTGAAGAGGAATTCCCTTTTCTCCTCCGAGACCAAATTTTTTCATCAAAACAAGTCTCTCTTTAGGTTTACAGTAGACCAAAACATCCTTGAGATTGGTATTCTCAATATTAACCTTAAGCTTTTTGTCATCTAATTTTACATTAAAGTTCATGAGTATTTGTAGATACTAAAGAAGTAAAAAATTCTTCAAAAGTTATTCTTTAGTATACAAAATACTTTTTCAAAGTCAAGCTCTTTTTTGATTTTTTTTATTATTTGATATTAATCTGAAAATTACCTATTTTATTTGCTCAAAAATTAACTGAAACATAAGCATTTGTTGCTTTATCTGACGTTAAAATCACTTTTGCCATTCACTGAGAAACTACAACACTAGAAACCGGAGAAATCTGAACATCTGTAGTATTAGAAATCAAAAGTAATGGCTGAGGAAGGGTTCAATTAAATGGCTCTCACGTTTTTTTATCAGTAATAGCAATAGTTAAAGTGCCTTTTGCACCTACAGAGAGATCAGTAGAAAAATCCTTCTCTAAGCGAATATCCCATTTATTGACAAATTGACTTGCTGCCAAATCTAATTGACTTACATTCAAGGTGATTTCACGTGAAGATGGCGAAGAAATTTCTGGTTTTGGAGGAAGTATTGGTGTAATATCTACCTCTGGTTGCGTTTCAGGTTTTTTGTCTGGTTGAGGCACAGAAGGAGAGACAGAAATCTGTAAAGGCAATTTCGATCAAGCTTTTTCCAAAAACATAATAGGATCTTTTGTATATTGAATCATTTGGACTCTGCATAACCCCTGAGCAATAATCGCAGAATGGCCTTTATTCAGATCTGGACAACCACTAAAAGCATACGCAGGTCTACCTCCTGCATCTCTATCGATCTCAAAATGCACATGAAAACCTCACAGCGCACCAAAAGTTGTTCCACTATTTCCTACTTCTCAGATTTTTTGTCCCTTTTTAACAGAGTCACCTTTTTTGACAGAAAAACTATCCATATGTGCATAAATAGCATAAAAAACCTCTCCAGCATATTTAAATTTAATTTTCACTACATTTCCATAAGCTGAATTAAATTCTGCAGCATAAACCTCTCCATCAGCCAATGCATAAAGAGGCGTTCATCTAGCCGTAGCTATATCTACCGCATAATGAGCACCAACACTCTGATTTCGTGGTTGTTGATAGGAAGCCCCCCAAAGAGCTGTATAAATTCCTGTATATACCGGATTATCCTGATATGAATCATAATTTGCCTGATTAATAAGAGGTAAATTAATTTTACAATTATCAGAAAGAGTGGAAAAAGGCTGATTCCTACATTCTAAAGTAGAAACCTGATGTAAAGGATAAACGAGATTCGCATTGTTAGGTAAACTTTCTCCACTTCAAAACATATAAGACCCTGTCATAAAAAGCAAAGCTAAACAAAGTTCTCAAAAATGAATCCATTTATTAGAAATATTATGCATTGCTTTATACGCTTTTTCTACCCTCCTACCTCTATGGTGATGAGAAATAATCCTATTCCCCAAGGATTTATGAAATTTAGAGTGAAGACGCTCATAGGTACGCCAAGTATGTGCCATTATCCGCTAATAAATACAAAATAAAACCTCAAATCAAGTATATAGAGAAAGGTTTATTTTTGCAAATTTTAGGTCTTTTTTTAAAATGTCACTATAAAACCATTTTTAGAAGAAAAACGAAAGATAAAAAAATATTAAAACGTATAAAACATCACAGAAATTAAAATTCTCTTGACTTTTAAAAAATTTTAAATACAATGAAGAGTATCTATGGGGGTGAGTCTGGATTTGATAGAAGGATCTCATGCTCATTGACAGCCACGGCTGGATGACACTACAGTCTAAAACATGTCAAAACCAAAATGCTAACGCATGAAAATCTCTCCTTGCGAGAGCGAAAGCATACGTAGCTACTCCAGCTTACTGCTAGGATTTAGCTCCGCTTTTGTACCAACCTCTCCACTTGACTCCTTCTAGAGAGAGAGGCGAAAATCAGAAGGAAAACAAAGCTGGTCTAAAAAATATTTTCACTAAGTTTGTCTCTTGACTTGAAAATCCCCTTTATTTTAGCTCTAAAAAATCGGTTAGAAAAGAAACTATCGTGGTAAAAGTTGAT
>CAZEFV010000050.1:5498-6438 GCA_964511595.1 uncultured Candidatus Peribacteria bacterium | reverse complement strand
AACCTATGGACTAAAACTGCCTTTCCGTGAGAATATGCCTCAGAGTAATGTGTTGTACTTCATCGATAAGACAGATGACGAACTCCTGGCGGATATGAATTCTGGAGCCAAAGAGAAAGTAAAAAATGGTTTCAATAAAAAGGTGGATTTTCTCGTAGCTACACCAGATCAGTATGATGAATTCTATGAAAGACGATCAAAGGTCGCGGGAAATAAATGATTTACTCCGGTCACAAAAAAGCAGTTTCACGATTTAATGGACTATTTGACAGAAAATAACTGTGGACAGATTTTTCTCACTACTCATGAGGGAGAGATGCTTGCGGGCAGTATTTGTATTTTTGATGGAAATCATTTTATTTATCTGTATGGATTTGCAGAAAGAGGTAAAAATAAGCATGGATGACAACAGTATCTCAAATTTAGAGCTTTCTGATGGGCGAGAGAACATGATTTTGACTATTGTGATATGATGGGAGGTGCTCCGACAGGATTTGCCGATCATCCGTTAGCGGGAGTGAGTTCTTTCAAAGAGTCTCTCTGAGGGAGTAAAATCGAACTTTACGGAAATTATGATCTCGTACTCAATAATTTTTTATACGGAGTTTTTGAAAAATATACGCAGCGAAGAGGGAAACACTAAAAAGAGAGATAAAAAGCTGGAAATTATCTGTTGACTTTTGAGTAATTTTAATTATAATAAACTATTGTAACAAAAAATATTATTAATTAAAATAAGGAGAGAAAAAATGGGTCAAAATGACTTACGTCCTTGTGTATGCTGTGGAAGTAATGATATAGACATTCACACAGTTAACACTCTAGTACCAAATTCTATAATATGTAGGTGTAACAAGTGTAAAACTGAAGTAACAAGATTCATGATGTTCAAAGGAACGAAGGAAGACTTTGATTTTCTGGGGTTTACCTTCTTCAACAC
>CAZEFV010000050.1:3726-5488 GCA_964511595.1 uncultured Candidatus Peribacteria bacterium | reverse complement strand
GCCATAATTAAAATGCTTGAGGAAGAGCTAAAAAGATTAAAAGAGCTTAAAGCTCAGATAACTACCAAAAAAGAAGCATCATCCTGACGCTTCTTTTTTTTAAATTTCACCATATTCAGCTTTCTTTTACTTTTTGATAATTGCTTCAATAGCTGCAAACGAGCTAGCATCTTTGTCATTGACAATAATGTAGAGCTCATCACCTGGCACTCCCTTAAAGAAAGATACTGCTGCCTGATTGAGGAAATAAATCTTTCCATCTTCAGTGTTTGCAGTAAATTTATTATCATCAGTTTTAGACAAAAGCGCTTTCAAATGCTTTCTGTCTACCGGTTGGATCAGTTTGTAGATAAACTTTCCATCCGTCATTACTTTTAGTTTGAGCTTGTCACCAGGGACAAGTTTAGTTTTTGAAGAATAGTTCATAGGAACAGGATACTTTTTCTGATCAGCTCCGACCATAAAATACCCATCAAAAAGTCCTTCAATCACTTCAGCTCCTTCCTCAGAATAGCTCGACAAATCTTGCATTTTGAGTCCTGGGATTTCTGTCTGACCGCTGAGCGATTCAGGATTTGCTGGATCGAAACTTACCAATTGATCCAAAATCACTTTCATTTTCTTCAATTCTACTTCAAGAATAGAAATCTCGTTTTTGAGAAAATGTACCATCTGAGAGTACTTTTTCATCAATTCTTCATCTACACTTCCAGTAGTTTTTTTAAGCGTTGGTTTCGCTTTAACTACCTTTTTTTCCGTTGTTTGTTCGGTCATATTTTGTTTTTGTAAAAAATAAAAGACACTCTAAGTATACATTTTTTTTAGAATATTGCAACTTTTTTACAAACAAAGTACTTTTACTGGACTTTTAGGAGCAATTAGATAAAAAAGGCTGAATGAAAAAAGTAAAAACTCCCATTTCCCTGATAAACCTTGGTTGTACCAAAAACCTTGTCGACAGTCAACATGTACTGGGTAAATTTTTAAGTTTATGATTAGGGGAATATTACATAGATCCTTATGATTCAGCAGTAGAACTCGTATTTGTAAATACCTGTGGATTTATCTCCTCAGGTCGCCAGGAAGCACTCCAAGTAATCAATGATCTCAAAAAAAAAGGAAAAAAAATCTGTATGATGGGATGTGCTGTCCAATATCGAGAATCCTTACAAACTAGTGAAAATCCTTTCCAGCAGAATGAAATACAGACATTTCTAGAGCTAAATAATGACGAAAATGGACAGTTGTTTTCCTATCCCCGAGATGAGCTTAATCAGATTTTTCTCTCTGATATTCCTAGAGCGTTAACCAATATTGACCAAGGATTTGAATATCTCAAGATTGCAGAAGGCTGTGATAATGCTTGTGCTTTTTGCATTATTCCACAGATTAGAGGCAGACAGCATTCTATGCCGATCCCTAAAATACTTTCAGAAGTAAAAAACCTCGTCGCCCAATGAACCAAAGAAATAATCTTGATCGCTCAGGATTCCACCAGATATGGAACGGATCTCTATGGAAAACCTCAGCTTTTTGAACTTTTAGAACAAATAGAACAGATAAAGGGCGATTTTAGCTATCGCGTATTATATCTCTATCCCGACTTGTTGACCAAAAAACAGTTAGAAAAACTGACACATTTTGACAAATTTATCCCCTATTTCGATCTTCCCTTCCAGCATATTTCGAGCTCTATTCTCCAGAGAATGGGGAGATATTATGATGAAAAAGGAATCTATGAGATACTAGATTTTATCAAATC
>CAZEFV010000050.1:0-3716 GCA_964511595.1 uncultured Candidatus Peribacteria bacterium | reverse complement strand
GCACCAACTTCATTGTTGGCTTCCCAGGGGAAACAGATGCCGATCATCAACTACTTAAGGAGTTTATCCGCAGAGACTATTTCGACAATATCGCACTCTTCGAATATCATGATGAGCCCGTATCAAAAGCCTTTACGTTGACAGGAAAGGTAGAGGAAAAGATACTTCATCAAAGATTTTTAGAACTGCGCCAATTAGTAAATCAGCTCTTGCTTACTCGTCAAGATGCTATGCGAAACAAATCCCAGCGATGATGGATACAGGATTTCACAGACATGACAGTAATAGTACGTCCGCGACTACATTGCCCAGAGATAGATGAAACCTATGAAATCCCATTCAAAAAGTTAAAAAAAACTGAGATATCGGATCTTTCCATAGGACAGAAAATAGATTTATTCCCTTTTTAAGTATGTATGAATTTCCATAAAGAGAAGTTAATATGCGTGTCTTGGTGTTTGTTGATCATTTCGTGAGTAATTTTTGCCCTCACTCCTTTTACTCCAAATAGTAGAAAAAACGCTGACCAAGTGGGATCTATTCATCCTCATCAGGCAGTTTCGCAGTGAATTCTCTCTACTCAGGGGCTGCCTACCGTTTATCTCATAGCAGGAGGCGATATTATGCTGTCTCGTAATATCGGATATTACAACAAACGTGAAGGATATGATCGCGTCTTTGGTAGCGGGAAATACAATCCGATCACTGATTTTCCCAATTGCACTTCCGAAAATTGTCTGCTTTTTTTTAACCTAGAAAGTCCTTTTCATCCGAAAGATAACGATATTCAGATGGGAGGTTTTACTTTCAGAGCAAATACAAAAAACCTCGAAGTCCTTACTGGATTGCAAACTTCGCAGAATATTCCGATGATTTTATCCTTGGCCAATAATCATCTAGTCAATGGTGGGCATCCAGGCGTACAAACGACTACAGAACTTCTCTCTCAGACAAATATCACTCCTATTTGAGCTGGAGTATCTTCTCAGGAAGCTGGATTTCGTGTGCAGAAAATCAATGAAATGACGCTCTGTTTTTGAGCCTACTCTTACGAAGGGAAAATAGATCTTACTATCTGAGGTGGGAAAATCACGCGAAATTCGCTAGATTCAGCAAAAATACTTGCAGATATCCAAGAGATGAAAAAAATCTGATGTGATACCAAGATTCTATCGCTTCATCGAGGGAGAGAATACAGACTCTATCCCAACAATCGACAGATTAATCTTGCGCATACCTTTATCGATGCAGGAGCAGATCTTATTCTCGGTGGTCACTCCCATATACCGGGGAAAATAGAAAAATACAATGGGAAATATATCTTTTACTCTCTAGGAAATTTCATTTTCGACCAAGAACGAGGAAAAACAGCACGTGGGGCAGAATTTGACTATATTTATGATTCTACACTCAAGAGAAAAACTGTACCAACCTATATTGCGATGCTTGCAGAGTTGCAATTTGTGAAAAATGGCTCGGGAGTAGAGATTTTACTCGATCAGTTGCATTTTGATACAGTATCCAAAGGGATACATCAGAAACTAGATGATGAGACGAGTGATATCTTGAGAAAGCTTTTGAGGGAGTAGAGAACATTTTGGAATGATTAAGTGTTAATAAAAAAAACTCATTTTTTGACATACAAAAATAAATAAATATACTTATGGTAAGTTTTATTTATTCTCTCCGAAAAATGGGATTTGGAAACCGCACACTAAACACTGGAGGAGTGGTTACAAGAAATGTTGCTAATGTTGGTTTAGCGGCTTTTGATACTACTCATGCTCTTATTGATGTTCTCGCTGATCCTTTAAAAAGTGCAAAATATACTGTAAACAATGTAAAAGATATATTTATGCATGCTGCTCAGCAGAAAACTCGATGAAAAAGATTCAAAAAAATGATTGCCAGTCCATTCTTCGCAGCTGGAGCTTTGACGGAATGAGCTATAAGGACGGTGCTTTCTCCATTTAGAATTTTTTGAAATGCAAAAAACATTGTAGGAAATACTCTTACGAATACAGGAAATAGTGTATTATATCTTTGAGAAGATAAAGACCCTATGACTTTTCGCTATTCTCAGCAAAAAATAGAGGATATCAAAGGTAAAAATCGAATTTCTCAAAAGTTTCAAGGGACGTGGGATGGTAAAAAGTGACCACTTCGAGCAGATCCAGATATCATTAAAGCAAAAATGAAAACCGAAAAGAAGTCTATTGCAGATTATGATAAAGAGTATGAAGAACGTAAACAGATAGCTCTAAATAAAATACAGGCTAAAAAGGCTGAAAAGTCTGAAAGCCAACAACAGTTCGAAGAAGCTAAAAAAGTAATACAAGAAAAAGAAAAAAAAGATAAGAAAATAGATGAAAAAAAACAGCAAATGAAAGATCTGTTCAGCTCTGTAGATAATATTCAAGTGTGAGATGATCCGGGAGTTGTAGAAGATTCGAAACAAAAAGAACCAGAGACTTCTGAGGAAAAGCTAACAGAACTTTTGGAAAATCATGAAGACATTTTGGATGCATTTTTAAAAGATGCAGAGTTTCAAGAAAAAATGAAGTCACATACACAAATGGTGGAAAATATGTCTCTTATTAAGAGGCAGCGATCAAAGCTTAATGATAACCTGTCACCAAAAAAAATAACACAGGAGATTGAAGAGTTAAAAAAAGTAGAAGTATTTGATCTAGAAAAAATTAATGATGAATTAATAATTTTACAAGATTTGAAAGAGAAAAATCCTATTGAAGAAAAAAGAGTTGAAGAGCTAAAAATGATAGTAAAACTTTTGAAATGAATTACTTGGAATGATTTACGAACTTTTCTCGGAATAAAACCTGAAGAACAACTAACTTCCAAGGAAAAAAAAGAACAGAAAACAGCAGAGAATAAAAAACGACGACAGGGAAAGTTTTTTTCATCACGTGTAACGGACTAACCCAATTCAGCACTACGTTTCACTCTATTCATAATCGCATATCCAACTCCCACCTCAGGTAACGCTTCTACATACAATATTTCAATCTCCTGCTGATCAAATCGATGATACAAGTCAAATAATCTATGAGCACAGCTCGCAAGATTAGTATGACTTCCTCGGATTTTTATCAGCTTTTTTTCTTTTTCTGATAAAGAGAGAAAAAAATCTGTATGCTGATCATAAAATTCCTGAGTCACGAGATAGCCTGTTTTTTTCTGATCTTTTAAAATATCCTGCAAACACGAGATCAGCTTCACTTCGCCGTTAATGCTATAATGCTTATATTTCATACCAGGAGAAAGTTCGGGATTTTTTATGGTGTATTCGACGAGAATTTGCCCTTGAAATAACACTTCCAAATCTTCCTTCGTCACAAATCCGGGACGAAGAATTTGGATTTTATGACCTTCCCCATCCGCAACTACACGCAAAACCGTGCTCTCAATACCTGCTTCACTTTCTCCACCATCAATAATGAGAGAAACCTGATCTCCGACGTTGTCGTACGCCATTTGAGCGTTAGTAGGACTAGGTTTTCAGGAAATATTCGCACTAGGTGCTGCAATAGGAAGGTTTACTGTTTGTAAAAACTCCCTTGCGATCTGATTGCTAGGAATGCGAATTCCAACGAGCGGGACTCAACATGCAAATCTGGAAATTTTTTCTTTTTTTGGTAGGAGAAGTGTCAAAGGTCAGGGCATAAGCATATTAATGATCGTCTGTTGAATTCCAT
>CAZEFV010000049.1:5581-6490 GCA_964511595.1 uncultured Candidatus Peribacteria bacterium | reverse complement strand
AATCATCCTCGCAGACACATCACGAGAGCAATAGTAGCAAGCATTCAGAGAACCCAGTTGATAGCAGTTTTAATGGAATCGAGAAGCATAGGAGATCCATCTTTTTCGGCGGTATCAGTTTTGGGCACTTTGATATCACTCACTCCTACAGGACATCAAAACCCTTCGCAGTCAGATTGAGCAAAAGTAACCGCAGTAAACGTCAGTCAAAAGAGCCCTAATAACGTAAAAACACTATAAGAAATCAGCTTTTTCATCCTTTTTTATATTTATCAAGGATAAAACTAAGCACCCTGTTTTGCACCTCATACATTGATTACAAACCAGAATACAACACTCACAATGAGCCACGCTAATAGAATAATAGCTAGTCCAATAGCAGCGTGTTTGAGTACGCGTTGTCCATTTTTGAATTTATTTTCATCACCTGCAGCCGTCACCATCTGGAATCCTCCTCGGAGACAAATTACGAGAGCAATAGTAGCGAGCATCCCAAGCAACCAGTTGATAACCGTTTTTACGGTATCCAAAAGCTGAGATCCTGCGTCTTCTCTGCCCGTCACCATATCGGCACTAGGTTGAGTCCAGTCAGTGTTCGTGTTTGTTTGAGCGAGAACAGGAGTAATAGTCAGAATCCCACCTAAGGTCATAACCCCCATTAAAAGCCCATAAAGTGTCTTTTTCATTGATTTTTGTATAAAAAGTAAAAAATAATACCTTATTATAGTCCTTTTTTCTTATTTTGCAAGTTTTGGAAGAGTTTTGTGGTTTTTTTAGAAGAAAATAAAAAAGGCTGACTTATAAAAAGCCAGCCTTCCATCACGTCATTTTAGGATAATAAACGCTATTTCTCCGAGCGAAATACCATTTCTCCGGATCTGACAGTAATACCTGCCAGATATAAAATGT
>CAZEFV010000049.1:4648-5571 GCA_964511595.1 uncultured Candidatus Peribacteria bacterium | reverse complement strand
GAGTATCCAAGGAAAAGCTCTGCATCCCCACATCATAAAATCGATTATCCAGTGTCAGGAGATGATCGCCAGTTTCTTGATACAGCTCCAGAGAATAATTTCCCGCTTGTGTCAAATCAAATCCCAATACAACGCTCTCTGTAGCCGGATTCGGAAATGCAAAGGATGAAATCTTCTCCTCTTGTTCTCCTATCTCTGTTGTTGGTTCAAAGTAAGCGACGACAAAATAAGGTTTAATTAGGAGAAGCTCCAAGCTATCTTCATAGCTGACAAACTTCTCTTCCATGATCCATCCCTTGAACCGATAACCCTCCGAAGCTGTAGCGAATAAAGTCCTAATCTCTGTTCCGTTCTTATCCCAGCTCCATCCTTTCGCTTTCGCTTCTCCAGCTCCCTCAGGCACTACCGTTATTTCTATTGGACGTTGAATAATCTTGAATGGCTGGGAAACATATTTCCCTTGAAAAGATGCCTGTAAGGTATCCTGACCAAGTAACGTCGTAAAAAGTACTCCCGGTTTGACAATCTGAGCTCTATTACCAGGGATAGTATATTCTACTCCGAGAAATTCCGTAATTTCACGTATACTACCATCGGAAAAATGTCCCATTACGTGAAATGCCTTCCTCTCCGACATAAAAAACTCCAAAGGAGAGTCGTCAGGAAAGAAAAGAGAAAGAGAATTCAGATGTAAATTTGAATTTTCCACATGAATCAAGAGTGTGTCTAGCACAATCTCTTTTTCTATCGTTTCGCCAAAAACCAAGACATGTAAATCCCCAATAAGCGTATCAGGAATATCGATCTTCAGAGTAAAAGAGGAACTAGAGTTGGTAAGTGTCTCAGTTTTTTCAAATCCTTTCCCTAGAATGATTGCATCTATTGTGGATATATCATCCGATTTTTCAATTGATACAGTAAAT
>CAZEFV010000049.1:0-4638 GCA_964511595.1 uncultured Candidatus Peribacteria bacterium | reverse complement strand
GTACAAAACTTTTTCCTCCTAAAAATCCATATACATCCTTCTCCTTATTACTGAGAATATCTGGATGCATAGCCAAGGTTTCAGGTTTCCATCCTGTCAGACACCATCTCTTATCTGAAGGGGAAGTCTGTAATAGCTCTAGAATATATTGCATTACTTCCGGATTGGCGGTTACGCCGCCATGCCAATTATCAAAGAACACTTTATAATGCTGATTCGAAAGTCCGCATAGTTGTGAACGAAGGGGGACTACTAAATCGTGATTCTCCCCATATAATAATGAGAAAGTTTCTTCAGTAGTATGATCGTTGGTATACAGAGGCTTACAGGCCAAGGTGGTCGCCACCCTCATCCCTTTACCCACTACGGTTCCAGTATATTCTTCTATTTGTTTTGTTTGAAGGGTTATTGCCCCTATGGCAAAGCTAGGAATAATAGCCTGACGCGCTACGGCATCTGCTCCATTGAGGTATTCTAGCGTGGCTTTGCTAGTGACACGTAGATTCTCCGTAGCGGGACTAAGATAATTGCCAAGCTCTGAAGATTTCATGGCAGTAAGAAGTTTTAGCCCTACGGCACTTCCTTGTAGTGAATGCATAAGGTTAGAACCTTGTGAACCACATAGAGGAGATGCGATAGGGACCATTCGATGAATATCATTATCATACAAAGATGATTGGAGGTATGCACGAGTAAGTACTCCTCCCATGCTATGTGCGATGATATCCACTTTACTCACGATCACTCCTTGTGTGAGGAGTCGTTGTTTCATTTTTGCTATAGCACCGTAGACAATACGGTATTTTTCTGTGTTATCTTCAAATGATTCTTCACAGAAAAAGCGATAATCATGAGTATACAGATGATAAGATACTTCATTGGATTTATACAATTTAGAACTATGGAAATGAGTAATCATATCATCCCATCGTGATTTATCGTCTCCCTTCCCATGAAGAAATAAAACAGGAGTTCTGATCAGCTTTATTTCTTTTCTTATTTGTGTTTTGTCCGGGAATTTGACAGTAAAGACCAGTGTCCGTTCACTGGATGTTGGATCCCCAAATCCATCTGGGGCAACATATTTGATATAGGAACTATGCAAATTGTCCAAAGAAATATTTGCCTCTTCCCAATATACAGTATAATAATTGAGGGGCTGATCTCCACTCAAAGCAGGGATAAAAAGCTGACCCACTGGATAAGAATCCTTACAGCTTACAGTAAAAGAGCTACCTTTTGGTAGTTTCCCCCCTGCTATTTCAAATATCAGAGCAGATTTGCCGTCCGCTGTAATATATTTGATATTTTCTCCATCCAAATTACTTTCCCCTGTATGGATCTTCAATTCAAAATCAGTAGGTTCAGGCTCCTCGGGATCGATACCGGTAAGAGTATCTTGCCAATATAACACAGGGAATCCTAAATTAATATTCTTTTCATCCCGTTTCCATGCGGAGGGGATGGTGTTATTATTTAGACAAGATACAAATGAAATATCTCGCATCTCTTCCTCAGTTTTTTGGGTCCCCCAATTCGTCTCCGTGAGTGGTAACTTATGCAGATAATAAGAATTTTTCAGGTTTTTTTCTTGAATATATCCTGTTAATTCTCCCAAAAAATGAGCATAAGTATAGGTGATGATACTAGTGGTATAACAGTTCTCGATGAGAGAACCATCACCTCGACCAAGTAATCCACCTAGGTATTCACTACTCGTGACCGATATGGTTCCAGAAGTGTAACAATTAGAACAATGAGTGATACTGCCTTCTCCGATGAGTCCACCTACATATCCATAATCGCCATTTGCTGTAATATTACAGGCAGAAAAACAATTTTCGATCGGTATTTTAACGTTTACGAATCCTCCTTTGGATCCGGCTAAACTTCCCGCATACATGCCTCCAGAACAAACAATATTGCCGATAAGTCCGAGATTCTTTATTCTAGTGCTGTCGCTAATATGTCGAAAAAGTCCAGCATCTTCACCCTCAATTGTTAAAGAAAGACAAATAATATGCCCTCTCCCATCCAGTCGTCCATGAAAAGCAGGGACTGATCGCGTTATAGGTTCTTGGATATCTTGTGTTAATACAAAATATTTGCCCAATCCCCAAGTCGATTTTACCTCTACAGAATCTGCCAGTTCTTCAAAATCAGCCTTTGAAGAAAGAAGAAACGGATTATCCGTGGTGCCGTCCCCTCCGGAAAACGGACTAGAGTACAATAATGAACTCATTGAAATAAATAAAAAAAGCAGAATAACTGCTGGTGAAAATTTTGTTTTCATTTTTTTTTCTCCTTATGTTTTTTTTAATGAATAATTAATAATTATTTTGTTAAAGGTCAACTTATACTTTTAGAATAGTTGTCCCTAAACAAAAGTCAATGCTAAATGAAAGCTAATTTTAAAAGCCCTATTCTCTCCTAGTAACATCTGTGGTAATAAACGCTCTTTCACTAGGAGAAGCCATAATTTTTACAGCAATATGTTGATTCCCAGCAAATATCAGTCCTTCTCCAATCCCTCCAGAGATAAGTCTTTGTTGTTCTGCCTCTGAGAGCCCCAACAGACTATTCAACGATCTAATCGAAGTAGTCGATTGTTTCAGTAAAATTTGCAGTGAAGAATTAGAAATAATAGGTTTCCCATAAGGACTTCTTACAAAATCTTCAATATCTTGTGAAATAGTAGAAATCCCGAGTCAGTATTTTCTAGCTCTTTTGGTTAGTCAAAATAAAAAATTAGCAGAAACATCATTTTGCAACAAAATTCGTGCTTCATCACAGACTAAAAGTCTTTGCTTTTTTACGCTACGTACTTTAGTCCAAATGAAATTAAGCGCATTAAACATCGCAGGAGTTTTAAGCGCATCTTCCAGATCACGGATACTAAAAACCGTAATGCGATTGTTAATATCTACATTTGTATAGTTGTTAAAAAGTTTACCAAAGGTTCCATTCACAAATTTACTAAGCTTCAAGCCTAATTCTTCTCCTCCTGTCATTCCATTGAGTACATTCATCAGATCCTCCATAATCGGAGGCTGTTTCCCAGAAAAATCATCATCTTCCAGAGAAAATCCTTTGAGAGCGTAGGTACTTTGGAGAGCTTTGTCTAATACGGCCTCTTCTTCTGCACTCATTTTCCCGATTAGAATCTGTACCAATCAAATAAGATTCATAATCTGACTTCTCAAGAGGTCACCCTTTCCATATTCTACATCTTCAATCCTCGGAGGAATATCAAAAGGGTTGATGTATTGTTGTGAGTTCGTAGCAATATTAATATAGGTACCACCTACTGCTTCACAGAGCTGTTTATATTCATTTTCTGGATCAATTACGATAGCATCTATTCCATTGAGCAAATAACGTAAAATCTCCAGCTTCACAGTAAATGATTTACCGGCACCAGAAGTAGCTAAAATAACACTATTCATGTTAGGGAGCTTTGAACTGAAACGATCAAAAATAACGAGCCCTCAGGTATGTAAATTTATCCCATAAAAAATTCAGCTTTTTTGCACTAAATCATTAGAAATAAAAGGGAATGATCCAGCCAAAGAGCTAGTAAGTCAACTTCTAGTGATACCTAATTCATCTAGACAAAGAGGAAGTGAGGAAACTAAACCTTCATCCATCCTATGAATAGCATTCTTTACGCGAATTCCATATCCACCGATTTTCTGTTCATATTTTTTCCCATTTTCTTTAAGCTGATCTTCGGTAGTATCATAGATAGTAAAGTAATTAGAAAGCTCAAAATATCTTTCTTCACGAGTAACGAGTTTCTCTCTAATCATTTCGACGTCTCTATATTGTTGCTCGATATCTTTATCAATGGTAATCCCTTTTTGTATTGCATCAGATATTTCAGCTTTTAGCTGAGTAGCTTTACGTTTTAACATACTTTGGATCGCACTGTCATCTTCTGGATAGAGAAAAAATGACATATCTCGCTTTGCATGAATACTCATAATATCTCTCGTCCAGAGTGCGTCTAGATAGGAAGGATAACTCTGAGTATAATAGGTTTTACCTAATATCCCAGAAATATTAAGATTAGAAATTTTTGATTCTCGATAGGAGGGGGCAATATGAGACTTAAAATCTGAAATATTCTGCGTATAGGTGTCTTCAACGGTTTTTATATAATTTCTCATTTCGGTAGTTAAAAGTTTGTCAGAATATTTATCATCAGGCATTTCCAGCATAACTCTTACCTGATCTTTCAATGCAAGAGAAGAGGTTGGAGGAGGCGTCGCCTTTTCTTTGTCTTCAGCTTTTTGTCCTTTTTTCCTTCCCGTTCAAAAAAGATTTTCTAGTAAAGAATCAAATCGAGATTTCTTTTTTTCACTTTTCACAGACTCACTTTTGGCTGGTGTCGCAGGACTTATGGTGCTGATAGAAGGAATTGCGGAAGGAGTAAGAGAAGGCTGAATAACGGGAGATTTCTCTGTCACATTACGCACAAAACCACCGTTAGGAACTACGGATGTATAGTTGGTGTTAAAAATGATATTTTGAAGGGTTATTGGCATGAAATCTAGAAAGTAAAATCATCTACAAGTATACTCAAAATCAATAAAAAATACATAATTGATGCTGTTATATCTGAGATTTAACTTGACT
>CAZEFV010000048.1:0-6524 GCA_964511595.1 uncultured Candidatus Peribacteria bacterium | reverse complement strand
GATTTCATCTCGGATAACCTAAAATCCTATCAGGATGCCAATCCCCACTTAAAGTTTACCATTATTAATCCAACCGATACCAAACTCTTTGCCTTGCCGATTCCAGAGTTTAGATTCGCCAATTTAATCGATATTGTCAAAAAATATTCAGCATATCTTGGGCTCGATATTACGCATCTGGATATTGATATGTTTGAAGAGGATTTTGTGAGAAAATTAGAAGATTATACGCCCTATATTTCCGTACTTTATCTTTCGGATAAAGACAAAAAAGGTCATATGCATCTAGTTCCAGGAGAAGGAAACTTGGATCTCATCAACTTCCTAAAAAAACTAAAAAAAAGCTGATATCAAAATCCCATAAGTATCAAAATCGAGTTCAAACCGCAAGAACTAGCCAATCGTGAAAAAATCCTTTCTCAGCTGATCAAAATTAGAGAATTCTACGAGAAAAATTTTCAGTAATCTATATGATAAAGCTATCTTTCATCTACTTCTAATTAGAAGAAAAAGAGTTTTTTTGTAATTGGGCTTGACTTTTGTAGATTTTTGACTATAATGAAAGGTCAACTAAAATTAATAAAATAAATTTGGAGAAAAATATGTTGAAAAGAAAAGTAAAAAATTTTTTAGAGAAAATGACCTCTAACCGAAAAAAAATAATAATTATTTTAGCTACAGCATTAGCAATATTAATTCTATTGTTTCATACGATTGCTAATTTCTCATGGAATATCTTTGGCCCCATGCGAATAATAACATTTTTGCTCTTTGGTACTGCGTTTGCTGTTATTGGAGGAATATGCTTCCAAGAGCTGAAAGAATAGATAGTAAAATAAAAAGCTGAATTATGTATTCAGCTTTTTAGCTTTCTTCCAAACTCTTGACCATATACGTTCCTTCTAGCTTATATCACAGTTTCGAATAGTATGCTCTGACTCCTACTCATGAGATCACTGACAATCTCTCAAATCAGTTTTCTTTAGCCCTTTTCTCAGCAAATCCTAATAATCTCTTGCCTAGTCCTGCATGCTGAGTAGTCGTTTCTTGTTTCCCTCCAATTTTTTCCTGTTCTCCGTAGACATGGAGCTCTCTAATAATTGCTGTTTTTTCTCCTAAACCTTCTCTCTCTAGCGCATTTTCCGCATGAGGAAGCAATAATCTCGTAAATCCATACAAATATCCAATTCTATCTTCAAAAGAGATAAAGAATTCGGATCCTACTGAGCTTTTATACTCTCTTTGTATCAAAAAAATCTCCTCATCAGTAGTCTGATTTTTATTTCTAACTTCTCTACTTCTCGTGTCCAAACTGACAAAATTTCTCGAAGTGGAAAGGGGAAATGTACCGCTATTCACTGGTTCTATGCCATCTATCGTATAGCAGGAAGTAGCCATCAAATCATCATTCTCCCATAGTCTTGCATAAAATTTTTGAACATCAACTGAAGCATCTTCACCAAAACGAGGAGTATATTCTTTGAGCATGCTTTCATGGATTAGCTGTGATAGGTTAGTAATCGAGCTCCCCGCCTCAATTTCTGGAGCTGGGATATCCCTAATCAGCCTTTTAATCCTCGTGTAAGGAGGAATCACCTCTTGAAAAACCTTTTTAATCAGCGAAACAATTCCTTCTGTCGTAATAGGGGAGTACTGACCAGAGCGATAGAGCTCAAAAAGTTCTGTATCAGGAATCACACTCGTTGGGTAAATTTTTAATTCATCAGGTTTCAAATACGGATCTTCAAAAAGAGTAACAAAAGTCTGAAGATCTTTCTCAGCATTAGAACCATAAAGACCTGGCATCACGTGGAGAGAAAATTTAAATCCTCGTTGTCTCAAGATATGCAATGCATTTCTAACTTCCTGCATGTTGCATCCTCTCTTATTCAGCTGTAAAATCTCATCATCAGTACTCTGCACTCCCATCTCTATCCTCGTCACTCCAAAATCTCTCCATCTCTTCGCATTTTCATGAGTCACAAGATCAGGCCTCGTCTCTATTGTCAATCCGATAATTCTCTGCTTGGCAGTTTCATTTTTCCTGATAGCATCTCCGAGATTAGTAGAAAAAGAAATCTGATCTTCATTCAAAATCGTAAATCCAAAACGTTTAGTATTTTCTTTCTCTTCCTGAGATGTTTTTCCAA
This sequence comes from uncultured Candidatus Peribacteria bacterium, assembly GCA_964511595.1. Taxonomy (GTDB): domain Bacteria; phylum Patescibacteriota; class Gracilibacteria; order Absconditabacterales; family Absconditicoccaceae; genus UBA3291. The sequence goes on along the minus strand of CAZEFV010000048.1, from coordinate 4,374 downwards.
GAGTTAAACGATTATGCATCTGAATTTCTAGCTCTCAAAAGGTATTGCACGCATCATAGAGCCACTTTACAAACTCTTCTTGATACGAAAAATCATAAACATCCCAGCTCCCACCGAGTACAATCATCTCAATTTTTTCAGGTTTGTGACCAGTAAGTGTCAAACTCTGTAATCTATTCCATACTTGTCTGAGAGGATCAAATTGATTAAGCCAAGCTCTCATCGCTCCAGGTTCAGATTTGATATAACTTTTTGGCATGGTAGGATCGTTGGGACAGAAAATACACCTTCCAGGACATGGCCAAGGTTTTGTAAGTACTTGGACCGAAACGATCCCACTACTAGATCTAATAGCTCTTTTTTTCAAGAAAGTCTCAAAAAGCTGATTTTCCTCAATTTCTCCAGACTTCACCATCTCAAAATAATCACTTAAAATCTGAGATTTGCTAGGCAAAGTCTGCATTTTATTTCTTTTTGCAAAATCTTTTTGCAGATCTTTTAGTCCATCTGCATCCAGAGAGGGGAGTCAAGCGATAATTTGGGACACCAAGGGTGAAAAATCGATATTCATTGACGAGAAGTGTATAGATTATGCGGTACTATTTCAAGTAAAAAACCTAAGAAGAACAGATTGCTTCAGTATAATAACAAAAACTAACAGGGGAAAAGGAAAAACATGTTCGCTAATATAGGGAAAACTACAATTTCACAGAAATAATCTCTCCTCTCTGATAGTCGCCATCTACTTCTACCACGATTAGCATCGATAAAGGCATTTCTTACACGATCTCCAACTTCTATCAGCCTTTTTTCTCTTTCTTTTTTGATCTCTAAAGGGATCTGATCAGGAAAATAAAAAGCTGGTATCGTATCACCTTTCAGATGAGCAGAAAACGGAAATGCATGTAATTTAGTAATCCTAAACTCTTCAATCCCACGTAAAGTCTCCATAAAATCTTCCTCCGTTTCTCCTGGAAATCCTACGATAATATCAGCCCCTAGACTCGTAACTGCCGATCCAGGAAGAGTAGTATGTTTTTTGAGAGCATTTTCTACAACCTCTCTGCCATATCCTCTGTGCATCGACCTCAATACACGATCAGAAAAGCTTTGTACAGAATAATGAAAATGAGGCAAAATTCTCTGATCTTGAATCACTTCAAAAAAATGATCATTAGCATATTCAGGTCAAATACTGGAAATCCTAATCCTAGGAATGCTCGTTTTCTTGAGGATTTCCTCCAATAAGGTAGGAAACTTGGTCTCAGATCGATTTTTCGTATTCGAAGCTCCCCACGCAGCTAAATTTACTCCAGTGATAACAATTTCTTTCCCACCATTAGCTTCCACTTCCTGCACTTCTCTAATGATTTCTTCCATCGGTCTAGACCAGTGTTTTCCTCTCTTCATTACCGTCAGACAAAAACTACAATGATTATCGCAACCATTCTGAATCATTAAAAAATGTTTTGTATAGATCATACTCCTTCCACCAAGAGATAAGGTATCTTTGTCCGTAGTATCAGGGGCCTCTCCGAGAATAGTAATTTTTTCCTGATATTCAGCTAATTCTGGATAAAGGAGATAAAAAGCTGACGACTCGATAACATGCCCCGATTTCAATGCTCCACATCAGGTAATCGCGACATCTTTTCCGTTTTTTATAGCTTGTTTTACTTCTCTGATTCGTTTATTTTTAGCTCTATCGGTGACTTCACACGTAGAAATCAAAAAAAGATTGTCGGTAGGCTGTTCACTTTGCTCAAAAAATCTCAACCATTGATTGAGATAGTATTTATTCACTTTACATCAAAAGATCTTGTAAGAGAGTGTCATCTAAAAAAAGATAATAAAAATCTGAATCTTTATATATTTTTCCTAAAAAAAAGCAAATACATAGATTATAAAAACAAAAAAGCACAGCATCCCTGCTGTGCCACTCATAAAAATCTAAATATCATTTCCTATGCAAAACTCCCCTTCATCACTTCAATTCCTTTTTCGATCAATCCTTGCTGATTTGGCTTAAGATTTTTATCCTGTGCATACATATTAGCCAACCAAAGTTTGTCTTTTGGTGCGATTTTTTTATCATTTTTTTCTCTCATCAAAGCCGCCTGATCGCCTCTACCAATTCTAATAAAATTTTGCATATGTGCTTTCATATCAGGATGTGCCAAGAGTTCTTCCAGACTCTTAAAATCTCCTTTCACTCCAAATTTCTCTGCAGAAGTAGTGAGGATATCTTTAGACTGTAGTTCTAATTCTGCCTTTTGAGCAAAGTCTTTCAAATTTAAAAGATCGATTTCAGCTTTTTCTTCAGCATCTTTAATGATTCCCTTAACCTTTTTTTCTAAATTTCAAAACTTAGCGGGAATATCTATGACCTCTTTTTTGATCTCATGTGCCTCTTTTTGAGAGTCAGCAATAACTTTTTCCTTGAGATTCTCTGGATTATAACTTTCGATATGGTTCGCCATCTGATAATACTATAAAAAAGTAAAACAAATCTGATGAATTACTAGATTATAGTCGTTTTAGCATGATTTGTCAAATTTTCTATAAAGAAATTATTTCCCAGTCAAACTCGTTGCATATTCCAAAATATGTCCATGCATCTCTTTTGAAAATTTACCTTTAGATGCATTTTCACAGTCGATAGCAGGATATTCTTTATCACTATATTTTTCTCCGATATATGCTGCTACCTTCTGACAGTATTGAAATCCCTTATCCAGAGTAGTCATAAAATATCCAGGAGAATAAGAAAGCGTTTGATAGAGATTCGATAAATCAGTAACTTGACCATCAATAAATCCAATTGTAGTACTTTTATTTTTTATTACATCTCCAGAGAGATCAAAAAAGAAATAACGCTGAAGATCCGAATTATTTAAATCGACGATTCCCATCCCTGTATCTTTATATCCCAGTTCGCTCAAGAAATTATCTCCATCATAAAAATACGTTGGGAACACTTTATCAGCAGAATCCGCAACATAAGTATTTTGTTTCAAACTTCCTGTCTGATTAAATGTAAAATCTACTTCCAAGAAAGTATCTTTCATAGGAAAACGGTAAAATTCCTCTTCTCCCCACATCAAATTTAGCCATCCGAGAGGGGATTGAGCAACGAAAGTAAAAGACTGTCCTTCTTTGTTGGTTAAAGTAACGCCACTTCCCGATTTTAAACGATAAAGATAAGATGTTAGGGGATGAAGCTGAGATCGTTGATCCACAACCTTATCTATTTTTTTTTGATTTCCAGCGTCGATAGCTGCGGAAATATCAGATTTTTGTCCCTCATGGATCATCAACATCGTATCCAAAAGTTTATCAACGGTTATCTTACCCTCAGTAATAGCCTTATCTCAGGCTTTTACTCGCACATTCCCCATATCTATCTGTACGGCAAACGTGCTTCCTACCAAAAGCATACTTCCAAGCAATACCCCCATCATTTTTTTCATCTATTTTTTTAAAAAAGAAATAAAATACTGATTAAACTTACTCAAAGATACCAAAAAAACAAACAAAAACAAGCTCTTTTTTTGTTATTCTTCTAGTTCTTGATTTTCGAGTGCCATTTCACATGTTTCACATCTCGTAACAAAAGGGTCTTCAGAGTGAGAAACTTGATAAAATAGCTCCTTCACATCGATTGTTTCATTCCTCGCGTCAATCAAAAAGAGTACATCTTCCTCACTATCTTCAAATTCTTTCCTATCTAGCGTATATTTCGCAGTATATTCAGGTACTTTTACCTCTCTCATAAATTTCCTCTCACAGCGATCACAAATCACTTCTTCTTCCCATTCAAATTCTTTCACTCTTACCAAAACACTTTTCCCATCCACCGCATCCAGTTCCAAAACTCCTTTCATTCCCCCTTCATCAAAAACGATTTCATCACTCCCGATATTCCTCAATAAATCTGATACTTTTAGCGTGAATCATCCTTGCATTTTATAGTTTTTTAAAAGACAAATAAATACTGATTTTTTACTCTTTTCTAGGTTTCATAAGTGGAAACATCACAACATCTCTCAGATTATCTTGCTCAGTCAAAATCGCCAAAATCCTTTCTAATCCCATTCCAAATCCCGATTGTGGCGGCATCCCATATTCCATCGCTTCTACAAACGCATCATCTCCAGCGGTCGCTTCTTCATCTCCTGAATCCGCCTGCTTATCAAAATTTTCTTGCTGGAGGAGTGGATCTACTAATTCAGAGTAAGCTTTACAGATCTCCCATCCATTAACCAAGAGCTGGAACTGCTCTACAATATTACTATTGCGGTCAGAAATCCTAGCTAATGGCTGCATAATTACCGGATAATTATAGATAAATGCTGGTCAAATGATCTTTGGACG
>CAZEFV010000047.1:0-6563 GCA_964511595.1 uncultured Candidatus Peribacteria bacterium | reverse complement strand
AAAAAAGCACACGATAACAAAAAACGTATCCATTTTTTCTCCATTGGTTAATTTATTTTTTTTCTTTAAAATAGAGGTTTCTTTAACAAAGTCAATAGATTTTTTTTGCTTAAATTAGACGTTAAACTTAAAGACCATTACATCGCCATCTTTGACAATGTAATTTTTACCTTCTTGTCTGAGAACTCCTTTTTCTCTCGCTTTTGCTCGACTTCCGGTGCTGAGTAAATCGGTATAGGATACTACATCTGCTTTGATAAAACCTCTCTCAAAATCGGAATGTATTGCTCCAGCAGCCTGAGGTGCAGTAGAATTAACGGGAATTGTCCGTGCTCTGGATTCTTTTTCTCCTGTGGTGAAGTAGTACATCAATCCTAATGTATTGAATGCAAGGAGGATAAGATCATCTAAGGTTGGTATTTTATGATCTTCGATTTCTAATAATTCAGATAAAAAGCTGACTTTTTCGGGAGTCGTCATGGACATCATTTCTTCTTCTATCTTTACGCAGACGATAGCAACGGGAGCATTAAGCTTTTTTTCAAATTCTACTTTGAGAGAGTCGCTGTTTGGGATGTCGTCTTGTGAAATGTTGAGTGCATAAATAATAGGTTTTAGGGTAAGAAAATTATAGGACTTTATGAGTTTGAAGTCTTCTGGAGTAAACTCTGACTTTATGGTATTTGCGAGATTCCCTGCTATAAGCGTGGAATGAATGAGTTCTAAAATTTCAACCAGTCTTTTATCTTCTTTTGATCCGTTGCCTGCTTTTGCTTTTTTTTGGAGATGAGGAAGTGTTCTCTCTATATGTTCAAGATCTGCAAAAATCAGTTCTGTATTGATCGTTTCTACGTCTCTAAGGGGATTAACTTCGCCCTCTACATGTACTACGTCTGTATCCTGAAAATGTCTCAATACTTGCACGATTGCGTCTGTTTCACGGATATTTGCGAGAAATTTGTTTCCCAATCCTTCTCCTTTACTAGCTCATCTTACGAGTCCTGCAATATCGACAAATTCAGTCGTTGCGTAGATAATTTTTTTGGTCTGAGAAAGCTCAGAAAGTTTAGTCAAACGTTCGTCTTTTACTTCTACGATTCCGATATTTGGGTCGATAGTACAAAATGGAAAATTTTCTGCTGGTGCAGAATAAGATTTGGTAAGTGCATTAAAGAGCGTTGATTTCCCGACATTTGGTAACCCGACGATTCCAATTTTCATGAGATATGTTTTTTTAAAAAGAAAAATAAATCTGTTTTTTTAAACTTTTTATCTTATTAGTTAGATAAAAAACCTCTTGCAGTTTATGGTTTTTTTTGTATAGTTCAAGGGCTTTTATTTTTGTAGGGTTTTATGCTGTCTTTTGCTTCTCTTTTATCTCTTTGGTGATCGAAAATTAAGTATGGATTATTCCTGCTTTTTATTATATTGTGTATTTTGCTTATCAATACTTATGTAAATTACTCGACGATTATTGATACTACTGATACGGTAAAACATAAAGCAAAATGAAATGGATTATGCAAAATATTTTCAGTCGAGATATCTTTCGTCGGAATATGGACATCTTTTTTTGGCTCATGATAATAATATTGTTTTTTGGTGAGAAGTGGTGATCGGATTTAAAGGAGGATCGGAAATTGGAACATCCTCTCAGTGAACGATATTTCATCCTATCCCTAATCGTACTAAAGAACAAGAAATAGAAAAAATAAATCTGACTCCTGCAGAATCTTGGAATTTATTTTTGCAGGAAAAATTCTCGCTTATTTAGTCTCCTTCTATTTCTTTGATTTGATCGCGAATAATCGCAGCGTCTTCGAATCTTCGCTCTTTTATCGCTAAATCTAATTGAGACTTTAAATCTTTGGTAATCAGATTTTTTTCTGCTTTTGTCATTTTCTTGAGACGTTTTACTTTTCAGCGAGTGAGAGCAGAAAATTGTTGTAAATCATCATCGGTTTTTACGCTTTCGAGATCTTTGATGTTGGAATGGGCGGCTTTGGGAGTAATATTATGTTTTTTATTGAACTGTTCTTGAATTTCACGGCGACGATAGGTTTCTCGTAATGATTTTAGGAGAGATTCAGTAAAATTGTCCGTGTAAAGAATTACTTCGGAATTGGGATTCCTGGCTGCACGACCAATAATCTGAATGAGAGAAGTGGTCGAACGTAAGAAACCTTCTTTGTCTGCATCGAGGACAGCAATCAGTGTGACTTCTGGGAGGTCGATTCCTTCACGGAGTAAATTTACTCCTACGATAATATCTATTATTCAGGATTTTAATTTTTTAATAATTTCTCGTCTATCCATAGTCGCAACTTCACTGTGAAGATAGAAAGCTTTGTATCCTTTTGATACTAGAAAATTTGTCACTTCTTCACTTGATTTCTTTGTCAATGTAATGAGAAGAATTTTGCCATTATTTGCAATATGTTCATCAAATTTTTTGAGTAAATGAGGAAGAAAGGCTTCATTCTCATCACTAGTTTTTTTTGTTACTTGAGTAATTTCTTTTTCAGAAAGTTGAAGATATTGGCTTATTTTATTGCGGTTTTTAGGCATTTTTGATATGGAAAGTATAAATTCTGATTGATTATATAAGAATTCCTTGCATTTTCAATGTAAAACGCTATATTTGTCAGCGTTTTTTATCTTTTTCTTTTTTCTGATGAAACAGCTGTGGAATAATAGAAAATTGGCGTTGTCCATTTTGATTTGACTTTCTATCATTGTGGTGTTTTTTGTGGCTTGGACATTTAATGGTGATACTCTCAAAAGAGGTTTAACTTTTACTACTCAGGGAATTTTCTCTTTTAGAAGAGGGTTGGATATCTCTGGAGGAACTAAATTAACGTATAGGGTTGATTATAGTAAATATGAAGAAGCTTACAAAGATTCTTTGGAGCTAAAAGCTGTTCAAAATACGGTACAAAATATTATTGTACAAAATATTGATGGTCGTATTTCTAAACTTGGAGTTAGTGATTATAAATCTTATACTCAACAGCTTAATAATGAAACACAGATTGTTGTAGAAATAGGGGGAGTTGCAGATTTGGATCAGGCGAAAGAAATTATTGGAAAAACTGTTGAATTGGAATTTAAATTACCAAATGAGGCTACTGATGATACAGGAGCTAGGGCCACTTTAGCGAAAAAATATTATCAAGATATCTCAGCAAATCCGGAAAAAATGGCAGAATTGACAGAATGAAAAACTTCTGATGATGTCTATTATAATAGATATGATGCTGTAAGTCTTGCCCAATTGCCAACTTTTTATAGAAATAATGCTAAATTAGTAAATTCTTTGGCTAGTTCTGGTGAAAAACTTAGCGATATTATTGAGTGAATATATGGAGATGCCGCTTCCTATGATGAAGAAGGAAATCAAACATTAGTTCCTGTTGAAGGGTTTACGTTTTTCCGTGTTTTGGATAAAACAACTCAAGAAAGAACGGGCAGTACTATTCAAGATGTAATTGAAGTGTTAGCTCAGATGTGAGTAAAATATGATGAAAAAATTAATCTTCAAAATTCTGATATGGGAATAGCTTCTGGAAATTATAAATTTATTGATGGAGTGTTATGGTTTAATAATTGAGAATTTGGGTCTGGTCAAGATATGCTTGATGTAAGAGTCCTTGCTGTAGCTCCTGAAAGTACTTTAGGGAAGTCTGTAGAAGAAACCAAACCTGCTAATCAAGATCTTTTAGAAAAAATCACAAATATTAAAACTGAATTAGCACAGGATTTAACTGCGAACATTCAAGGTACTACAGAGCTTTTAAACTGATGGATTGGAATGCCAGAACTTCAACAGGCTATTCCTAGTTTTGATCCTACGGCTACAGATATCGTACAGTCTTATGAAGGAGAGGATGGTGTATTTTATGTATTGGTTATTAATGATACAAAAACGGTAAATGAACGTAAATATTCTTTTCTAAAGGTAGCTTGAGTAAATGAATCAGCCTTTTCTTCTGCTTTGAAAACGTTGGTTTTATATACGATAGAGGACTTGTTTGTAAAGGATCATTTGACGTGGCTTACTGCTCAAACTTCTGATGGAAAAATCTTAAATGGTGCTAACTTTAAATATGCAGGAATTACGACATCTCAGCTTTGAAAACCTGTTGTAGTTCTGAATTTTGATGATCAAGGAAAAGAGATTTTCTGTAATATTACAGAAAATCATATTGGAAAACAGATGGCGATCTTTATTTGAGGAAAAATGATTACATCTCCTGTAATTCAGGCTAAAATTTGTGATGGAGCTGCTCAGATAGATGGCTCATTTACTCCAGCTTCGGCGAAAGAATTGGCTAGCTCTTTAAATGATGGTGCTTTACCAGCTCCGCTGATTCTGATGCAAGAGGAAAAGGTGAGCCCTACTTTAGGAGATAGCGCTTTTTCGGGAGCTGTTCTTGCTCTTTCTGCTGGGCTTTTGATGATTTGGATTTATATGACGGTAAAATATGGGTTTAAAAAGGGACTGCTTTCTCTTATCTCATTAGTAAGTTATTTAATAGTGCTATTGGCAATTGTTAAATTAATAGATTATGCGTTGTCACTTAGTGGAATTGCTGCTATTATTCTTTCAATAGGAATGGCTGTCGATACAAATGTATTGATTTTGGAGAGGCTAAAAGAAGAAAAAGCTGAAGGTAAAACAGATGAAGTTGCTATTAAAACTTCTTATGAAAGAAGTCGAATTGCCATTAAAGATGCACAATTATCGACTTGATTGATTGGTTTATTGCTTTTTGTTATGGGAATTAATATGTTTAAGGGATTTGGTGCGATGCTTATTGTAGGAGTCATATTGACGCTATTGGTTAATGTTCCTTTAATTAGAGAGTTGCTCTACCTCTTTTATCCTATTAAGAGAAAGAAATAATGCAAAAAATTACTACTTTTTCAGCTTTGTTTTTACTCTTTTTTTTGGCTGGTTGTGGAAAACAAACAGCTGTAGAGTATAATGATGTTTTAGTAGAGCTTACAAAAGGTTGTTTAGCTGAAGAGGTACATGTTTGGGAAGCTCTCGCTCAACAAGATGTTGACTCATCTAAAGATGCTTTACAGATTGCTAAGACTACTTGTGAAGCCTCTAAAACAACAATAGATAATTTAGGTGGTTTTGATGGGAATAGTCAACTTGAGTCTTCTGTTTCTTCCTTACTTTCCTCTGAACTCAAATATTTGACGATCTTAGAAAGTGTATTGTCCTATAATACTGATGCTTCTTGGACTGATGCTCAAGAAAAGGCTTATCTGGCTCTTCAGGAGGAGTTGGCTACCGTTAGAGCTCAAGCTATTACGCAATCGGAACAAGTTGTTTCTTTACAAAAACAGTTTGCAGAAAAATATAACTTTATAGTGGAAGAGAGCTTTGGTTCTGAAAATGCTATTGATACTATGACGGGGGATGGTGAAGGAATGTCACCGGAAGAATCTACTATTGAAATGGATTAAAGTTGGTGTTTTTTGCTTTTTAGAAGGTTTTTAGATATACTAAAGAGATTCTGAGGAATCTCTTTTATTTTATGGTGCTAGGATGGCTGATTTGATCAATTCTATTCTTGATCTTTCCCACGTTCAAGCTTTGCACGTAGATTTTTCTCGATTGCAAAAAGTTCCTAAAGAATCTGCAGAACAGCATCAAATTTTATTGTTTGATAGAGATTCCGATAAAAATATTTTTGTATTGACTACAAATAATCATCCTGAAGATTTGAAGACTTTTTTAAAATGATTGACAGACCAAGGTGCAAAATATAAAGTTTTTTATACATCATTGGAAGGTTTTTTGTATGCATTAACGTGGTATGATCAGCTCAAAAAACAACAAGAAAATGCATTATTAGAGCAACAGATTCAACAACAAGCAAAAGGTCAGTCTGCAATTACTATTATGCAACAATTATATGAGAAAAGGGCAACTTTTGATCCTGGTAATTTTATTATGGAATTAGTGAGACTTTCGTTTCAGTCAGGAGCTTCTGATTTGCATTTTCAACCTTCGGAAACTTTTGTGATATTGCGTTTAAGACTTGATGGTATTTTACATGATGTATTGAAGTTTGATATTAAAGACTTTTGAAAATATTTACAGAAACTCAAGTTTATTTCTGGAGTGAAAATGAATATAGATTCACTCCCTCAAGATGGAAGATTTAGTTTTGAATCTCACTCTTCGCAATGAGAACTGAGAAAAATTGATGCGAGAGTCAACTTTCTCCCAGGTCTTTTGTTTGAATCTACCGTTATTAGATTTTTAGATTCTGCACGTAAAATTTCTACTTTTCAAGATATCGGATTTTTGGATAGAGAATATGCTATTTTAAAACCCTATTTAAATAAAACGACAGGAATTATTATTGTTGCTGGTCCAACCGGATCTGGTAAAACTACTACTTTGTATACAATTTTGACAACTTTGAATAACTGAACTAATAAAATTATTACATTGGAAGATCCTATTGAATATTTGATGCCGTGAATACAACAGTCGCAGATTGATTATTCGAAAGGGTATGATTATGAAACAGGTTTAC
>CAZEFV010000046.1:0-6987 GCA_964511595.1 uncultured Candidatus Peribacteria bacterium | reverse complement strand
AAACGATATGAGAAGAGGTATTTTTTCAAATATGCACAGCTTTTGCTCCAATATCTTGGTGCTGACCCTTTGCGGCTACTACTACGGAAATATTATCTGCTTTTGCATTATCTCACTGCAAAATGGTACAAGGATACAGCATTGTAGCACCAGATCCAAGGTTTCCGCTAATTCGTTCCATGTAGCTATTTTCTCCTACTATTGCACGTTTTGTATTGAGATTGAATGTATTTATTGACCAATTTTCCACTGATGAATATCTCATTTTTGCATTTTTTCCTATGAAAATTTCGACAGCTCCGGCGTGGAGAGACCTTTGGTCATATTTTGGAGCTGAACATCATTCGATATAACTCGCTTCTGCATCATCCTCAAGCACGATCAACGTATGTTCAAATTGTCATCAAAAGAGGATATTCATACGAAAATATGCCTGTAACGGATCAGTTAGTTTAACGCCTGAGGGGATATATACAAAAGTTCCACCACTCCAGACTGCACCATGAAGAGCTGCGAATTTATGATCCTTGGGAGGTATTAGCTTCATAAAATATTTTTGGATTAATTCTGGATACTGACGAACTGCTTCACTCATTTCTGCAAAGATAATACCACTTTTTTGCCATTTTTCTTGGAGTTTATGATAAACGACAGAAGAATCATACTGCCCCCCGACTCCTGCAAGAAATTTTTTTTCTGTTTCTGGTATTTTGAGACGATCAAAAACTCTTTTTATTTCTTGAGGTACTTGATCTCGTTTTTCTGTCGACCCTTGATATTCTTTTTTTGGTTTTGCGTAATAAACAAGCTGATCGTAATCGATACTTGAAAGTTCAGGTCAAAAATCAGGATTTTTTGTCTTTTGGAAAATTTCTCGACAATGAAGTCTGTGCTTCAACATTCGTTCTGGCTCGGAAAGCTCGGAGGAGATTCCTCTAATCGTCTCTTCACTAAGCCCCTGTAGTCGAATCTCATAATTGATTTGATCGGGTTGCTCTAGATGGAACATTTAGTTGAGTTTGATCTGAAGAGATTGAAGTGGCTGCTTGACTGCAATTTTATTCTTGGCTCTGACAAAGAGCGCCAGTCTGATGATTTTGCGGACAATTGCGATTTCTTCCATCAGTTCCTGATTGATATATTCCTCACTACTGAATGGCCAAAAAGAAAGGTGGATAGAAGATGCTGAATATTGTTCATCTTGTCTGAAATCTGCTAATTTTAGCCACAAATCTTCAGTAATAAATGGGGCAAAAGGTGCAAGAATCTGTAAATACCTCCTCAATACTCAAAATAAGGTAGAGAATGCTGAATTCTTATCCTCTGTCATCCCATTTGCTCGGAAACGACGTCTCGATCTACGTAATCGTCGGTTTGTCAGTTTCTCTAAGAATTCTGTAGTAGCCTTTGTTGCTTCATCAAGTATATAATTTTGCAGATTCGTATCTACTATGCTCATCATTTGGTGAAGCTCAGCAAGAATTCGTCTATCTAAATCATTAGTGATTTTGTAAATAGGAAGTTCAATCACTTTCCCTTGGATTGAAGGTTTTGTTTTTTGTTTTTTTTGACTACCATATATCATGCTCCAAATACTCTGAAATGTCGATTCATTTACTTGGATCAGCATTCTTTTTCCTTTATTTTTTTCGAGAAGAGAGAAATATTCATCAGAAGTGGATAGGTTGGTAATAATATCTGGACTGATACGCGTGAAAAGTTCTTTTGTTATCTGTGAAGAGAGCTCTGATTCAGAAAGTGGATGCTGAGTAATAACTGCAAAAACTTCTGTGTTTTCACTTTTCCATCCATCAATGTTTGCATACGTTTCGAAAAAATTATAGACATTCTGAAGTGGGATTGTCACATCTTTGAAAATCTGTTCTACTCCTTTTTCATTAAATTTCATAGGTTCTGCTCTCACGACAGGAGACTGCAGACAGTACAGTCTAAAACTATCGCCTCCTCGTTTTTCGATCAACCCCTGAGGATCGGGATAATTTTTCAAACTTTTGGACATTTTTTTACCATCTTCGGCGAGAACAAGTCCATTTACGATGATATTTTTTGCGGCATTTTGACCTTTGATTGCATGTCCGAGGATATGAAGAGATCTAAATCGTCCCCTCGTTTGATCCAATCATTCAGCAATGAAATCTGCTGTAAAATTCTGATTTTGCAAATCCGATTGTCCGATATAATGTTCTTGTCCAAATGGCATAGCTCCTGATTCAAACCAACAATCCATTACTTCTGGGATTCTTTGATAGGTTTTTCCATCTTTTACTCCTCGATAATTATCGACATACGGCTTATGCAGATCAACTTCTTTGTTTCTCTGCGTATCTCGATACATGATTTCCCCATTTTCGTCGATTTTTTTCTCAATATTTTTAGAACCTGTTAAAGAAAACTGATAAAGTTCTTCTAAAGAACCGATAGAAAAATGGTCATTCTCATCATCTACATTTTGCCGAATAGGAAGCGGGCTTCCTCGATAGCGATTTCTCGCAATGTTTCGATCTGGCGCCTGCTGAAGTCCGTTTACAAAGCGGTTTTTTACACTTTCTGGAACAAAATTGATTTTTTCAGCAGATTCTCGTGTATCAGCATTCATCTTTTTTTCTTTGATAAATCGGCTCGACATCGCTTTTGAAATAAGAGGTGTGTGACATCTCCAACAATGAGGATAACTGTGGGTAATTGATTCAGATTTTATTAACTTTTTCTCTTCCTTTAGTCTGTCAATAAGGGTTTTGTTGATATTTAGGACGCTTTGTCCAGCATAATCTGATACTAATGCATCAAATTCTCCATATTCATTTACGGGCATAAATAGCCAATCAAGAGCATTTTCTCCACCAAGGAACTGAGCAACAACATTATAATCTTCATCTCCAAACGTAGGTGCAATATGCACAATTCCTGTCCCATCTTCGGTACTTACATATTCAGCATTGAGGATCTGGAAGAATTTAGTTTTATACTCATCAGCAATAGAAGACTGATCGATATATGGGAAAAGAGGCTGATAGTGAAGTCCTTTCAATTCTTTTCCTTTGAACGTTTTTATCAAAAGATAATCCTCTACATTTTTATAATATTTTTTGAGGAGATTTTGAGCTAAAATAAAGTATTCTTGACTAGAAAAATCATAGACCATTGCATACTCAATCTCTGCCCCTGCCGCCAAAAACATATTGCTTGGCAATGTCCAAGGAGTTGTCGTCCATGCCAAAAAACTGATCGGACATTTTTCAGAATTATTTCCCTCCTGTGAGATCTGCTGAGGGATATTTCTCAAATAAAGCGTCAGCATGGGAAATTGTTTTATTAACTCTTCAGGCTCTGAGATGATATTTCCTTCTACTATATACTGGAATCCTAAATCGTTTTCAGAAGGTTCAACCTTGGTTCGTAGTAATTTATTACCTGTTGATGCTTTTTTATTTATGATCAGTGATTCATCGACCTCTACTTCGTAAAAAATATTGTATTCCATTATTCATCCAGAAAAAAGCTTAATTTCTCCAATCTTTTGAAATGCATGAGGAGCTATATCCAATCCTTCTACAAGCTCTCTTTGTAAGGCGATTTCTGGAGTTTCACCTTTATCTAGTTTTCCTCATGGTAAAAGGAAAATATGTCTCTGTTCACTCAAATTCTGAAGGTACTCTCATTTACTATTTTTTATGATAGCTCTCGCCTGCATGATACATCCGTCTGTTGTTAACTCACCTTGTTCTACAAAATTATTTTGATTCTTTTGCAAATTAGTAGCAAACTTTACCGTAATCGCATTGTCGGTTTTATCTTCATATCATTCAGAAACTTCGTTATTTGCGAGTGGAGTAGCACAACTTGGGCAATATCGCTGTACTTTAAACCCTTTGTAGACGAGGTTATTTTTGTAAATGGTATCAAAACAGTACATTACACTCTCCATAAAATCGAGATCCATCGTGCGATATTCATTTTCGATATCTGCTCGCCTAGCAGTGTGATCTACAAATCGTTTCCATACGTCATTGGTATCATTTACATATGCACGACATTTTTCTACAAAAGATTCGATTCCGATTTTTGTCTCTATTTCTCTCTTTCAGTCGATTCCGAGATCTTTTTCTACGGCTTTTTCTACTGGTAATCCGTGACAATCTCGTCCTCGTTTTCTCTCCACACGATATCCACGCATCGTCATATATCTTGGGATGACGTCCTTGATTGCGCCAGCTAAAAGATGACCATAATGTGGTGTACCAGAAGCAAAAGGAGGACCATCAAAAAAACGAAACGCCATTTCTGAGCTTCTTTCATCTATAGAACGCTGAAACGTTTTATCTTTCTTTCGATAAGCAATGATTTGATCCATCAATTCAAGATTGGTCATAAGAAAAATATAAAATTATTAATTAAAAGTTTTAAAAGACTGAATCGGATTTTATTGTTTTGACCTTGAATTTCAAGAAAAGGTGATATTTTGAGATGAAAAACTTGACAAATTTGTTTTTTTGTTTACATTTAGTTATTCGAATCATTAAAAGGGAGGTTCTGACTTTTATTTCTTATATTATTAGTATGGAAGGTTTTAAACAACAAGAATACTCTCCTATTGAGAAAAAGTATTCTACTCTTATTGAATCTGAACTTAAGTCTCCTAGAGTTGTAGAAGCTCAGCATAAAATATTGGAGATATTCGTAAAAAAACCTGAACTAATAACTGCAATATTGGAAAGTTTTGGAGATAGTGAATTCATGAAACGATGGAATGAAGGGAGGCGCTGACTATCAGAACTCTCAAACAATACTAACTGGGAGAATATTGCTATCAATTCTCTCTTGGATATCATATTAGACGCTACAGATAGTCTTGATCCAATGCATAAAAATCGAGATCAAAAAGAATTTTTAGAATATTTTTTTATCCTCATTACTTATTTAACGGAGTATAACAACATCCCGAATGAAGTGATAGAAATGATTGAAAAGTTTCCCGATATGAATGAAGGAAATATGTTACGCAAATTATTACATTCTAATCCACATCTCTCAAAAGAAAAATAAATCTACATTATTCTCAAAAAAAACTACTTTCAAATCAGTAAAGTAGTTTTTTTATTACTCCGTACTCTCCTCTAATATCTTTTCTCTTGAATTTTCACGTAATAAAATTAGACTTTTATTTACACATTTTAGTTTCTAATCCGGGAAAATGGGAAATATTATCGAGATAAAAAATCTGACCAAAAAATATGGAGATTTCACTGCTGTGGATCAGATTTCTTTTGAAGTGAAGAAGGGAGAAATTTTTGCATTTCTCGGACCAAACTGAGCTGGAAAAAGCACTACGATTAAAGTCTTAACCACCATGTTAGATGAAACAGCAGGAGATATTTATATTTCTGGGCATACCTTAAAAGATCAGCATGCTGTAAGACAAACTTTTGGAATTGTCTTTCAAGATAGCAGTTTGGACGACGAGTTAACGGCACGAGAAAATATGTATTTTCATGCAAACTTGTATGGAGTACCTCTCAAAGAAATGGATGCAAGAATTGAAGAAATGATGTGTTTTGTTGAGCTTTGGGAATTTAAAGATAGATTGGTAAAAAATTACTCTGGAGGGATGAAAAGAAGACTAGAAATCGCTAGAGGACTTCTCCATCGTCCTCAGATTTTGTATCTTGATGAGCCAACTGTTGGATTAGATCCACAGAGTAGAAGCCATATTTGGGAATATTTAAAAAAAGTAAATCAAGAAAGCTGACTTACTATTTTTATGACGACACACTATATGGATGAAGTGGAGAAAATCGCTGATAGAATTGCGATTATCGATCATGGCAAGATACAAAAAATGGGGACTTTAGATGAGCTAAAATCTCAGACTGGGAAGGAAACTTTGGATGAAGTCTTTATTGAGTTAACGGGAAGAGATATTCGTGAAGAAATCATTTCTACTAAAGATGCAAATAGAGCAAAGATGAGATCTATGAGAAAGCGTTAAAAAAATCTGATTTATTTTTTTATTATGAAAAGAGGATGTTTAGAACAATATATATATTATGGCGAAGACAAGTTAAAAAATTTTTTAGAAACAAAACCATCGTGTTTGGTTCTATGGGACAACCTCTCTTGATGCTTTTTGCATTTTGAGCTGGATTTGCGGGCATTTTTTCTCATGCAGGAGAAGGGAATTATTTGGCATTTCTTTCCGGTGGAATTATTGGGATTACGACTATGATGAGTTCGCTCATGTCTGGAATTAATATTATCTGGGATAAACAACTCGGATTTATGAAAGAGATCCTCGTCTCTCCAGCATCGAGATTGAGCGTGATGATGGGAAGAGTACTATGAGGTGCGACGACCGGGCTCTTTCAGGGGATGCTTATCTTAATTCTTTGCCTGTTTGTAGGGATTGATTTTTCTGCTGTAGTTTCGATTCCTGCTGCTATTGGATTTATGATTTTATTGGCTTTTTTATTTACTGCATTTGGGATACTTCTCGCTTCTTTATTATCGGATTTTCAGGGGTTTCAGCTAGTGCAGAGTTTTTTGATTATGCCACTGATGTTTCTCTCTTGAGCGATGTTTCCGCTCCACACTACGCCAATTTGGCTACAATGGATAGCAAAGTTTAATCCTCTTTCTTATGCAGTAGATGGGATTAGACGAGCATTGACTGGTCAGCATTTTTTTTCTCCTTGGGTTTCATTTTTGGTGTTAGTGGGGCTCATGGTAGTGTTATTATTTTTGGGAGCATATTTTTTTAGTAGAATGAGGGCTGACGATTAGGTTTTTTAGGTGAAAAAAAAATAAGAGATAAAACTGTTTTGTCCGTCTTTTGGGAGATTGTATTTTTTCGTTATCAAAATATTGACAAATACAAAAAAAACGTATAATAAACAATGAGGAATCGATGAAAAGGTAGGTTCTGACTTTTATTTCTTATATTATTAGTATGGAAGGTTTTAAACAACAAGA
>CAZEFV010000045.1:252-7033 GCA_964511595.1 uncultured Candidatus Peribacteria bacterium | reverse complement strand
TTTATAGAGTTTTCTAAAGAAGATGACAAAAGATTCTGGAGGTACAACACTAGATATTTCCCAGACCAACAGTGAATATGTGGCAGCAATTCTAGAAAAATTAGTTCCAGAATTAGCAAGCGGTGCTGTCACTATCGAAAAAATAGCAAGAATTGCAGGACTCAAAACGAAAGTAGTAGTAAGTTCTACGGATGAAAAAATCGATCCCGTAGGAGCAATGGTCGGAAGTCAAGGTGATAGAATTCATACGGTACTATCTCTTTTGGACGGGGAAAAAATTGATTTTATCGAGATGAATCATGACACAAAAGAGTTCATCAAAAAACTCCTAGCTCCAGCGAAAGTACTCGACGTTGAAATTAATCCAGAATCAAAAGAAGCTACGGTAAAAGTTGCTACAGAAGATCTTCCACGTGCTTTTGGTCCTAAAATGTCCAATGTAAGATTAGCAGGACAAATTGCAGGGCTACAAATCAAATTAATTGACTAAATTATCAGCGATGCTCAAATCTCTCATCAAAGATTCTCTAGAACTACTTATTAAAAAGCCGAAGTTAATTCAAGCGGCTTTTTTGATGACATTTGGACACACAATCATTTATATTTTCTTTATCACCTACTTTTTTAATAGCGTAATAAAGATGAAATATAATTCATGAATAGATACTTCTGCAGCATTAATTTATCTATTTAATAAAATTCAAGAGCTAAATATTACAGGAGTTATTATTGGTTTTATTCTTATTGCAGTTATTGGATATTTTTATGTGTATCCAGTAGGAGAGGCTACACTCATCTATGCAATGAAAGAAGAAGGAAGAAATTTATCGAAATCTCTAAATCAAGGACTCAAAAAATTTTTTCATATGTTAGAATATAGAAGTTTGAGTACTTTTTTAGGTATATATACGATTATTACGGTAATTGTCAGATTACGAGTAATGGGGATATTGGACAGCATTATCATCAAACCTATCATTATTATACGAATTCTTTCTTCTTGTTTTACCATAATTTTTCGGCCATATCTAAAATTTTACGTTGTTCTCAAAGATGTCCCTGTATTTGACGCGATGAAAAAAAGTGTCCTTCTTACTCTAGGAAATTTTAGATTAACACTCAAAGCACTCTTAATAGAATTTTTATTTATGATAAGATTTCTTATTAGTGCAATACTCATTGTCATCATACCACTAGGATTAATGTATGGAGCAATAACATTTTGACTGATTGAATACAGAGGAATTGAAATTATCTTACGAAGTATAATCGGAATTTTATTGCTTATCATCGTGTATCTCAACAGTATTTTTGAGGCTTTTCTAATCAATTTTTGGCAACACATTTTTGAAAGAGCAGAGAAAAATCTGGACTAAAAAAGAGAAATAACTTGTAAACACAGAGTAAAGTATTATGGTATAAGGTATGAAATACAAGCTTTTACACACAGATTACGAAAAATCATTAATCAATAGATTACTAGAAATCAGAAATCTCCAATGAAGGGAAGAGACTTTTTTTTCTCCTGCATTTTCTGAAATGTGGAATGATCCATTTTTATTAAACGATATGGAAATCTGAGTAAAAACGATCATTACCGCGATGCAAAATAATAAAAAAATTATAATTTTTGGAGATTATGATGTAGATTGAATCACTGCTAGCCGAATGCTTTATGAGTTATTTAAAATTTTTCTTCATTACCCCAAAATAGACATTATGTATCCAAGCAGACAAAAAGACGGATACTGATTGAGAATCTGGCATTTAGATGAGATGAAAAAAAACGGAATAGAAGTAGTGATTACCGTCGATAACGGGATTACTTCTATAGAAGAAGCTGAATATGCAAACAAATTAGGAATCGAGCTTATTATTACGGATCATCACCAACCATTAGAAAAGTTGCCAAACGCTACAGCAGTAATTAATCCCCTTTGTAGTGCACAATATCCTTTCAAACATCTTGCAGGAGTAGGTGTAGCTTTCAAATTCGCAATCGCTCTCCTCTCTCTTTCGACACTTTCAAATGAGAAAAAAAATCAGATTTTTATGTATTTTTTACCGATAACAGGAATAGGAACAGTAGCCGATATTATGCCACTAAAAGAAGAAAATAGACGAATTGTGAAACAATGACTCCAATTAATAAATTATGAACAAGAAAAAATTCCAAAAAGTTTAAAAGGACTTTTAGATTTTTTAAATCTAAAAGAAAACATCGACACCTATCATATCGGATTTCAAATTGCTCCTAGAATCAATGCATGAGGAAGAATTGCATCTCCAAAAGATAGTTTACAAGTATTACTAACTACCTGAAAGGAGCAAATAGAATATTTAGAAAAGTTAGAAAATATCAATACACAAAGAAAATCTATGCAAGAAACAATGACTGAAAAATCAGAAAAAAAATTGGACCTAGAGAATCATCTACTTATTTCCGCCGATGAAGATTTTCACGAGGGAGTTATCGGACTTATCGCAGGCAGGTTAACGGAGAAATACAATAAGCCATCAATGATAGGAAAAATTGACCACGAAAAATGAATCGTAGGTGCAAGCTTAAGAGGACCAGAATATTTTGACGTAATGGAAATGCTTTGTGCCCATCAAGAATTATTAGAGAAATTTTGATGACATAGATGAGCTGGAGGGTTAACAGTTAAATTAGAAAACTTCAGCCTCCTTTGTGAAAAAATGACTACACGATGCCAAACAAAAATTAAAGTAGAAGATTTAGAAAAAATCAGCATCGTTGATACTCAACTTTTCCCTCATGAACGAACTTCGGAAAATTTTCATCTGATAGAGCAATTCTCTCCCTTTTGAGAAGGGAACACCGAGCCAACATTTTTACTGGAGAATCTCCTAGTACAAGAAAAAAAAATAATGGGGAAATGAGAAAAAACACATCTCAAAATATTAGTACAATTTGGGGATCATCATTTTTGGCTCATTTTTCGATGAAAAGGTGAAGAGATTGCAGAAGTAGGAGTCAACATTTCAATAATCGGGAAAATACAAAGAGACACTTTTTATGGAGGACGACAAATAGTAGGAGAACAGTGGGAAAATATAAAAAATATCCTGTAAAAAATTAAAAATGATACATTAAAATTTTTATTTATTTCATCACAAAAAACATTTATCCAGATGGAAAGTCTACATTTCTACATTGATGAAGCAGGAAGAGGACCTTTAGCAGGACCTTTAGCTGTAGGATTCATTTTGCCTTTGAAAAAAATAAAAAAAGCTGACATAGAACTCTTTAAAGATAGTAAAAAACTCAATGAAAATGGGAGAGAAAGACTTTTTCAAATCATACAAAAAATGGAAGAAAAAAAACAGATTTTCACAAAAGTCACTTATATAACAGCAAAAAAAATCGACAATTTAGGGATGACAAAAGCCCAAGCTTTAGCTATCGAAACAGGGATAAAAGAGCTATGCAATACCTTATGAAAAGGCAAAAAAATATCACTACATCTAGATGGAAATAAAGATTTTTGACTGAGAAAAAAATATCCTGAACGAGAAGTCGAAACAATCATAAAAGGAGATGACAAAATAAAAGAAATTTCTATGGCTTCAATTATCGCCAAAGTAAGTCGTGATCGCTGGATGCAATCTCTCTCTCCGAAATATCAAAAATATGAATTTAAACAACATAAAGGATACGGCACGAAACTCCATTATGAAAAAATCAGGGAATTCTGACCGTGCGATCTCCATCGCAAACTGTTCCTAAAAGAACGATTTCCCAATCATAAAATTAAAAAAAAGTCTGATTAGTATTCCTTTTTTTATTTTTTCTCTCTTTTAGTAAACTCCTCGAGTTTTTTCCTCAAAGCGGTAGGATTAGTTACATACGCGATTTTAATCGGCTCTTTGCTATCTCCTCCTCCTTCAGGATAAATCGCAATTTTTCCGTATCATAAAATAGCTCACAAACCTTGGACCTGCTCTTTGATCATCACATTTGTTGTAGGGATAGAAATCCTTTCTGGTTTGAAAAACCCTTTTTGACGATAAATACTAAAATGTCCTGGCGTAAAAATGTTAAATCGCATCTCATAATCGATAATAATGTAGACCGCCATCGCAATGACAAAGATAAAGAACAAATTAAGTAAAGTCCCTCATAAAAGCATAAATCGAGCCTTAACATCTTGAGTATTAAAAGAAATTGTAATAATAATATCCAAAATCATCAATAACCCCTGCAAAATAAGTGAAATAAAACTATGTTTAAGATAATGTTCAAATTTTCCATCTTTCATACTCGTAGAAGAAACTGATCAAAAATATGCACGCCCCTTATACTTTCTAATAATAGAGATAATCGTCTGAATACTGTGAATGATTCGGAAAAAAGTTACCAATGATTGTCATGACGCAATAGTCCAAAAAAGAAACGGCCTATCATCAATATATTGCACATAGGAAATTTTGATCATCAACAAAAAAATCCCTATCGAAAGAGAAAGAAAAATTAAAGGCAACAAAAGAAATATCCAATGTTTTTTTGTCAAAATAGCATTTCCCTGTCCATACTCCTCGATTGCTCTCTGAAGCTCTTTTTCATCCAACTTAGTATCAAAACCCGTAAATATTTTCATGGATTTCTAAAAAAAAGTAAAAGAATACTGAATCTCGACCAAAAGAGAAATGCACCATTTCTGAGGAGAATACGAAAAAAAGTACAATAGTCAATTGATTTTTCAATAAAGAAATGTATTGTAATACAGATTTATTTTTCTGATTTTTCCATCATGTACAAAAAATTTACACTTTCAGAACTATCAACAATCAAAAATGACTTTATTCCTCATCTCCGAAAAATAATTCAACAAGAAAAATGCCAATGAGTAAATGATTTTTTTAAATTCGTATTCAAAAAATGAGACGAAGTCCTGTATTTTGAAAGAGGGAATGTCGCTTTTAGAGTAGCTTTAGAAGGCAATAGACTTCATTTTTATGATGAAATAGAGTCAATTGAAGTAGAAATACCAGCAGATGAAAAATCAGGATTGCAAGATTTACTCAAAAGATTTATCATCCACAAAGAGCGTCAAACCGGACAAAAACCTATAAAAGAGCTTTTATGAGATGCCTTTAAAGAAGGGAGATTTTTAGAGGCGCTAAAAAAACCTTATCTCGTATACGATATTGAAACCTCACTCATCTGAGCAAACTTAGAAGAAACTGAATTTTATTTAGGATATTATATGGAAGAGATCGAACCATGACAAACAAAATACACTTGCATTACCAAGCAAGATTTACCTAATTTTGTAGAAAAAATGCTCAATTTTGATGGACATATTATTGGATTCAATCAAATGTATTTCGACAATCCAGTATGTGTATATAATATCATGCCTTGATCAACTACTGAAGAACAAGAGAAAAGGAACGAAATTATCAAAAAGCTGAATGATAAAAGCCTCGATCTTTTCATTTTTATACAAAATCTTACAGGAAAAAGAATTGGACTAAACAGACTTTCTACAGACCTCATCGGGATGGAAAAGAATTTAGAAGGGTGAGGGGCTAGTGTAGAGAGTTTACGAAAAGAACGAAAAAATAACAACAACGAAAAAGCGCTCAATGAGATTAAATCTTACTGTGAAAATGATGTAAAAATGACTGTACTTTTGTTGTATTACCTCGTATATTTCCAAAAGCTTTCACTCAATGGTGAAGAGTATCTCTATAAAATAGATAAATTTCTACAATTAGCAAATAATCAAGAAGAGATCAAAGAAAGCACTGACAAGATGCAATCTCTTCGAGACTAAAAGTATTTCCTTCCTTTCAATGCATCTGGAAAATGTTGATTATCTACTGTTCCAGGCGGTACATCATGAGCATATACATATCATTCTCCATAACCAACCCCTTTCATAAATTGAGTAGGTGCGTTACGAATAACCATTGGAACTGGTAAGTTGCCATATTTTTGAACATCTTTTGCCGTCAATTGATCGACTTTATAAGCAAGATTATTTTTAGGGGCTTTCGCCAAATACAATGCCAACTGGAAAAGAGCAGTTCCACATTCTGGCATTCAGAGTTTTATCACTACATCATAGACCTGATTAGCGAGCAAAAGAGCATTATTATCTGCAAGTCAAATATCTTCGGATGCGAAGCGCAATAATCTACGAGCTATATAACGAGGATCTTCTCATCCCATGAGCATTCTCTGTATCCAATAGCAAGCCGCATGTGAATCACTATCACGCAACGATTTATGTACTGCTGAAATAATGTTATAATGTTCCTCTCCATCACGATCATAATATATCGGCTTTCCAAAAGCCTTTCTAATCAATTCATCATCTATTTTCCCATCAGGAGAAAGTAATAAACTCGCCTCCAAAAGATTACATGCATTACGAAGATCGCCATTCGCAAGAGATGCAATAGTATAAAAATTTTCAGAAGTTAGCTGAGAAAACTGACGAAAGGCCAGGTCGTCTCATCACGAAAAAGAAGATAAAGAACGCTGAAAAAAATCAACGATATTTTCTGTACTCAATGGTTCAAAGATCAAAACTTTACAGCGGGACAAAAGAGCATTGATAATCGTAAAAGACGGATTTTCCGTAGTCGCCCCAATCAAAGTGATGAGTCAAGATTCCACAAAAGGGAGCAATGCATCCTGCTGAGCTTTATTCCAGCGATGAATTTCATCCAAAAAGAGAATGGTTTTTTTACCGTAAGCCTTATTTTGTTCAGCAAGTTCCAAGATTTTATTGAGATCTTCTTTCTT
>CAZEFV010000045.1:0-242 GCA_964511595.1 uncultured Candidatus Peribacteria bacterium | reverse complement strand
AAATTCAGATTGCATTTCATGGGCAATAATATGAGCCAAAGTCGTCTTTCCACATCACGGATTCCCTCGAAAAATCATAGAAGGAATTTGTCTTTTTTCAAAAAAAGCACGAACGGTTTGACGGATAGAGTCCTGTCCAACCATTTCATCGAGACTTTTAGGACGAAGAGCATAAGCAAGAGGAGTATTCATAACAGCATGATAACTATTTCATCAAAAAAGTCAATCTTTCTCTTGATTTT
>CAZEFV010000044.1:4709-7192 GCA_964511595.1 uncultured Candidatus Peribacteria bacterium | reverse complement strand
GGAAAAATTACATCGAAAAATATTTCCCTGGATCAGGAGAAAATATAAATTCAGAAATAGAAAGCTGAGCTTTGCTTTCATGAGTAATCGATGAAGATGACAAAACCTTTCCTAAGGAAACTATCATCTGATATACCCTTCGTGAACGGATTAACGGAACCTGAGACATCTCACTTCTTGACACAGAAGTCATCAATGAAACTATTATGCAGTCTGCAAACTGTAAAGAATTAGATGCATTATGTCTTTATCGTTTTAGGGAAAAATATAGAGAGTTGCCATATTTAGCTTATACTTTAGGAATGCCCATGAATTCTGCAGATGAAAAAATCAGAATTCAACAATTTAAAGATTTTCTTTCTTCTTTAGCACCGATTATTGCAGTCAAAGAGTTCAATTTCGAAAAAGTAAAAAGTGATATGGTATTAGATTCAAATACTCAAATATACAAAGGATCTATCAGTTTTAACGCCTATGGAAGAAGCGTTTCTGATAGTGATAGGGACGAAATCGCTCAAATACTCGGAAAAGAATGTTTTATAACAAATAATGCCGAAGAGGAAGTACCAAGTATAAATGCAGAGGAAGGAATAAATCGTGTACAAGAGAGTCTCATGAAATTAGGAGACAACCTACAATCAAGTGATGTAGTAAATAATTTAGAAGAGTTAAACAAAATTTTTGAGAACATTCAAAAAGAATACAATCAGCTTAATAATTATCAAAAAGTAATTAAAATTTTTGAAATCTTTAGAATGCTAAAAAATGCCAACCTTTGTAACATCTAAAATCACACCCGAGCTAAAAAAAGCAGCAAAAACATATTTTCTACAACAAGGAAGAAGTGATTTTTTAGAAAAAACTTCACAAACACTCTGTACCCGCTATCTTATAGCAAAAGAAATGAAAAAAAGCTGATACGATAATTTAATTCCAGAAGACAATCAGTTCCAATATCATAATATACGATACTCTGCATCTCATTCAAAAGATAAACTGATCATTGCTTTTTATACAAAAAAAATCGCAATAGATATGGAAAAAATTCAAAACAAGCCAGAAACATATTACCTTGAACGATGTTGCAAAGAAGCAATAATAAAGTATTTAGATCTTAAGCTGGATGAGATAAAAAACATGCAAGTATTACAAAAAAATACTAACACAGCATCTGTTACATACAAAGATCAATATTTTAAAGTAAAAACAGAAATAAAAAACTGATATGTTACAGCTTTAGTGTACTAAAGAGATGAATAAAACACGAAGAGAAAACCTATTTTTTTATTCCAACTATTTCCAAAACATCTTGTAACGTAAGATCACTAGCATCCTTTCCTCATTTAGGAATTTTATAATTTTTTTTCCCATATTTAATATAAGGTCAATAAGGTCAATTCAACACCTGAATTTTATCTTTTTCATAAGGAAACTCATTAATATATTTATTAGCTTCTGCTTTTTTTTTCTCTTCAATGAGTTGAACCGCCTGATCATATTCAATAGATCGCAGATCAAATTCCGCATCTTTTTTAATAGAAGCAAAAAGATTATCTCGTTTAACATAAGGTCCAAAACGTCCATTATTTGCCAAGATCGGTTTCCCTTCATATTCTCAAAGGTCACGAGGAAGAGTAAACGCAGATAATGCCTCTTCTAATGTGATCGTTTCAATGTTCAGTCCAGAAGGAATATTTGCGAATTTTTTATCTTCATCTTCTGCTGTACCAATTTGCAAAAGCGGTCAATACCTACCAATTCTAGCAATAATAGGCTTTCCCGTTTTGGGATCCATTCCAATTTCTCTCTCTGCATTGACTCTAGCGATATCTACTGTTTGTTCTATCAGATGATGAAAAGGAGAATAAAAACGCTGAATCATCTCTTGCCATTTCAGTTTTCATTCAGCAACAACATCAAATTCTTCTTCCACATTCGCAGTAAATTTATAATCCATAATATCTGGGAAATGCTCAACAAGAAAGTCCGTAACAGCCATCCCTATATCCATCGGAAAAAGTTTTTTCTTTTCTGCTCAATAGTTTTGTTTATGCTCAGCAGAGGTAATATGATCTTTTATCAACGTTATTTCTCTAAAAATTCTCTGCTTTCACGGACGGTCTTCGAGAACTACGTATCCCCTTTTCTGAATCGTCGAAATAATAGACGCATACGTAGAAGGGCGACCAATTCCTTGATTTTCCAACTCTTTTACAAGACTTGACTCGGTATAACGCGGCTTATGATTAGAAAATTTCTCAGTAGCAACAATTTTTTCGCTGACCAAATGCTCTCACTGAGTTAACTTAGGAAGCATTCACTCTACAATTCCCTCTTCATTTTCTTCATCTGTACTCTCAAAATACAGTTTCAAGAATCCATCAAATTTCACAACTTCCCCCTCAGCTTTAAACAAACGTTTATCACCAGTAATAGCTATTTTTGCAATGGTCTTTTCAATTTCTGCAGAAGCCATTTGAGAT
>CAZEFV010000044.1:0-4699 GCA_964511595.1 uncultured Candidatus Peribacteria bacterium | reverse complement strand
TCAGTTCATACAGTTTTTTTTCACTAGCATCTGCGCCCGCACTATGATTTTCAAAATGTGTTGGTCTAATACATTCATGAGCTTCTTGAGCTCCTTTAGCCTTTGTTGCATAATGAGTAGGTTTAGAATACTCTTTTCCATATTCTTTAATAATTTCTGCCTGAGCCTCTTTTACAGCAAAGTCAGAAAGATTCACACTATCTGTCCTCATATAAGTTATCAGTCCCGCTTCATAGAGTTTTTGTGCGACCTGCATTGTTCTCGCCACGGAGAACCCCAATTTACGAGAAGCCTCTTGTTGTAAGGTAGAAGTAGTAAAAGGAGCAGAAGGAGATTTTTTACCAGGTTTTACCTCAAGAGAAGAGATAGAAAAATCAGAATTTTTCAAAGTTTCAAATAATTTTTCCACTTCTTCTGCAGTTTTCAAATCCTTTTCAAAAGTCGCATTAAAGTTTTTTTTAGAATCTCCCAAAAAAGTACCTACAATCCTAAACGAGCTTGCAGACTCATGTTTTTGTATTTCTCTTTCACGATCAACCAATAAACGCACAGCTACCGATTGCACACGTCCAGCAGAAAGTCAGGTTTTTATCTTTTTTCGTAAAACAGGGGAAAGCTCAAATCCTACCAAGCGATCTAAAACACGACGAGCTTGTTGAGCATCTACCAAATTCATATCAATAGTTCTAGGATTCTCTACAGCATGTTTGATCGCTTTTTCGGTAATTTCATGAAATACAATCCTAGGAGTAGTAGTAATATCCAATCAAAGTTCATTAGCAACATGCCATCCAATAGCTTCTCCTTCACGATCTTCATCGGTTGCTATCCAGACTTTCGCACCTTTTGCAAGTTTTTTTAGATCAGAAATCACTTTTTTTTTATCAGGAGAAACCGCATATTCAGGGACAAATCCATTTTTTATATCTATTCCCATCCCTTTTGTAGGGAGATCCACAACATGTCCATATGATGCATGCACTTCATAGTCATTACCAAGAAACTTTTTAATCGTTTTAGATTTCGCAGGAGACTCCACGATAACAAGGTTTTGAGCCATAGTTTGAAAATCAGTAATAAAAAATTGACATCATTGCAAGAAAGGAAACAGCCTTTATAAACACAGCTATACAAAAAAACAGTAATAACAAAAAAATCTCTCCCCTACGATATCAATAGGGGAGAAAAAAGCAAGAGAAAATCATTATTTAATCAATTTAGAAGGATAGTTTTGATTTACAATAATTAATGCCGACCTCCAAAAACTCGGATCTTTATCCTTATTACAGAGCATCCCATTAGTTCATTTAGTTCATTTACATTGCCAAACAAAAATCAAAGGTAAAGAAACTTCATTTACCGATAATGGTTTTCCTAACAGATTAGATACCTGAGTAACTCTCGGAACGGAGTTCTCTACCGAGTTCAAGGAAGTAATTTTCCCATGAATAAAAACTTTATTAGGAATTTGTACTCCATCATATCCCCTTCCCCAAACCAATCCATTGACAATAAAAGTTCCTTTTAAAAATTCACCACTTGAGACACCTGCTGTAGTCGTAGGGTTTCCCTGCACATCAAAAGACATCAGATTTCCCGTATTAGATCCATCCTGTACTAAAACCAAGTTTCCTTTATTGATAAAGATATCCAGTGGATTTTTATGAGTTTTGGAAAGCAGATAATTTGATGGAATTACCACATCCAGTCCACTGACAATCAGAGTTTTATTTTCGTAACTAGAATCTATAGATAACGAGACTCCCAGCGTTCCAGGATACTTCTCATCAATACAAATGACCCCATTTTTTTCACCTTGATTCCATCTGTTACGACAAAGTTCTTCAGATGTCTGTTTAGCAGCATTAATCAATGTCGCATTATTTATTTTTAGAGTAGAGAAGAATTGAGATCTTGCATCAGTACTAGGAGAGTTACTCGGACGAGCAATTCAAATAACTCCTAATATCTTAATAAGCCAGCCAAAATCTACATTTTGAAAAAGTGATCCCACCTTACATACCAATTTATCTCTGAGTACTCCAGTTCCAATAAGTAAATTTACATTAGGATCAAAGTTTTCCGGATCATAATCCGGATTTTTATCTACCAAAGATGAGTTAACCCCTTGATTAAATAAAGAGATCACCTCTGGAAGATAGGCAGGATCACTAGGTCGACAACCTACAAACCCAACGCCTCCAACAGTATGATCATAGAGTAATCAAACAGGGTAGTTAATTTCATTAGGAGCGTCACGATCCGGCAATCTAACCAAAGAATGTGAAAGCGGAGATCCATTAATAGGTTCATTAATTCCTCAGGTAAGAGCCGTCCCTGTGTATTGTACTCCTGCCGACAATTCATACAAATTTCCACTATAAGTATGTTGAACATACATATAAAGACCTGACATTTGAGCAGCGGGAGAAGTCGCTGGCGAGTAACAATTAGTATACACCGCAGAGTTAGAACCTAAAACTAAATCAAAGTCATCAGCAAAAAAATCTATATAAGTATCAGTATCTAGAGGCCACAACCTTTCTCCTCTCCCCTGAGAATAATAAAACCCTCTCAACTGTGTTTCACAAACCTTTGAACTTCCTCACCCACCATAAATAGGTTGTTCATTTTCAAAAAAATTAAAACTTCCACCCCCATCAGTATGCATAAAAACTAAAGCTCAGGGAAACGAATTTCCAGCGACACTAAACGCAATAGGAGAAAAAAAACTCGCAAAGACACCTGAGTTTATAGTCATTTCCGGAGGGAAAAATTCATCATCAAGTGTAAAAACCAATCCTGCAGCACTTACTGCGCTCAAAGTGAAAAATCATAACATTGCAGTAAGAAAAGAAAATCTATGCATTAAGTTTTTGTTGAAGGAAATAAAATCCTACCTAAGGATACTGATTTTGAGAAAGTTTGTCAAATTTCTTAGCTTTTTCAAGAGAAAATCACTGGAAAAAGAAATAAAAATCTGTACATTCATATGTATAAATATCTGCTCCCCTAGTTCAATGGATAGAATAGGCCCGTCCTAAGGGTTAGATGCTGGTTCGATTCCGGCGGGGAGTAAAATTCTAATGAAACAAGATAAAAATTTAACATAATTCTGATTTATGAGCATTCTCATCATTATAATTCTCTGACTCATCTTTGGATCTTTCGGATCGGTAATTTTTTTTAGATTAGGAGATTTTCCCCATCGAAAAACTTTCAAATCGTTCCTGATCTGACGTTCAGAATGCCAGAACTGCCATCATACACTTCACCGAATCGATCTCGTGCCCTTAGCAAGCTTTCTCTCACAAAAAGGGAAATGTCGTTATTGCAAGTCAAAGCTTTCTCGACGATATCCTATCATCGAATTTGGAACTGTCGTCATTTTTCTCAGTGTTTTTTTCCTTCTTACGAGTGGGAATAGCCTGTTTTTACAAGATTTTTCAACCTTAGTTACTACTGGACTCATCAGTATTTCTCTGCGATTAACCTTTCTAATCATCTTATACGATTTTTACAAATACGAATTACATACAACAGCAACACTAGGGCTTTTCTGAATTTCTTGTATATTAAACTACTCTTTTTCAACTCCTCTCTTCACACGAGTTCAAAATATTTTCCTCTTTTTTGGGGTTTTCCTTGCGATTTACCTGTTTTGCAAACTCCGAATTTACCTCAGATATCACAAAAATTCTGAAGGATTCGGATTTGGAGATGTGCTATTTTCTCCAGTAATTGGAAGTTTTTTTCCACTTTTTTTCCCAGAAATTAATGGACGAAACCGAGCAATTTTCTTTTGCATATTTATTGTTATCGCCTGCATTTTAGGAATCCTCATCTATGTCTGTTCATTTGTCAAGTTTTTTCACAAAATTCTCTTAAAATCACAAAAAAAATCTGATCTCCCGATCACGAAAATCGTAAATACGACACCCATTCCTTTCCTTCCTGCAATGGCAATCAGCTTTTTACTGCTTTTCATCTGCAAAAACCATCTATTGACTTTTTTTAATTTTTTCTTATAATCTAAAGCATCCTACCTAAAAAGTAGGTAAGATTGAACATTAATGATTTTTTGCCAGAAAAAAAAGAAACCCATTTTTCTGGCATCTTTTTTTTAACATAATTTTTTACTTTTTTTACTTGAAAAAAAAAACATAATACATATGCTCTTTCATAGAGATTTATCTCCTAAACTTTTCTCCGATGCTACTCGACCAACTCACTTCTGACTATACTCAGGCAATGAAAGACAAGGCGGAAACCAAAAAGCTTGCTCTCAATTATATCCTCGCTCAGGCAAAGCAGAAAAAAATCGATACACAGACAGAACTAACTGATGACGACATTATTTCTCTCCTCAAAAAAGAAATTAAATCGATCAATGAGGCACTCACCTTTCTCGAAAAAGCAGGAAACAAAGCTGATGAAATCACTATAGAACAAGAAAAAAAACAGATTTTCCAATCCTATTTGCCTGCTACCCTAGATATCGAACAAACCCAAAAGCTAATCCAAAGTTTGATCATTCAGCTAAAAATCACTGATCTAAAAACTCAGAGAGGGCTTTTAATGAAAGAACTTATGGCAAATCACAAAAGTGAGATTGATGGAAGTCTTGTAAATGAAGTTATCAACAGCCTTATCTCATAAATCAGCTTTTTTATATCTTATCATTACATTTATGATCACT